>CALKMX010000052.1 GCA_938091675.1 uncultured Opitutales bacterium | reverse complement strand
CCCGTGCAGGAGGAATCAAACAGCTGACCCGTTTTGAGTGGATAGAATATCCACAAACCCGATGATACAAATGGATACGGTTGACCAATGGAAGGGACAAAGGTGGGCAAATTTCCAAAAGCATTTAAAATTTTTGTGTGTAAACAATTCCTTCCAAAAGAACCGCTGGCCAGGCTTATCCGAATGGGGGTCTCTGAATGGGTTTGATGATTTTGCCCAAGCATGCCCCTTGACTTGTAAAACCGAGCTGGAGAAAGACTGGGAAAATAGCCCGCCTCATGGAACGAACCAAACCTGCCAACCAGACGACTATGTGCGTTTTTCCCGGACAAGCGGGACCACGGGGAAGGCAAGGGTGTGGATGGATACCGAAGAGGACTGGCAATGGATGGTGGGGAATTGGAAGCGTATATTGAACGCAGCGGGGGTAAAGAAAGCAGACCGTTGCTTCTTTGCCTTCTCCTTCGGTCCGTTTTTGGGCTTCTGGACCGCCTATGAAGCGGCCCTCCAAGCTGGTTGCGTTTGTATACCCGGGGGAGGGCAGTCCAGCGAGGCCAGGCTGGAGGCCATATTGGGTCAAAAAGTTGAGTACCTTTTTTGTACGCCCACTTATGCCCTGCGATTAATCGAGACTGCGAAAGATCACCAGATTTCCTTACTCAATCACTCTCTAAAAAAAATAATCGTAGCCGGGGAGTGCGGAGGAAGCAGCCTGGAAGTCAGAAAGGTGATTGACCTAGCATGGGGTGGTAAATCTCTTTTTTTTGACCACTATGGAATGACAGAGGTCGGGCCGGTCGCCTACGAAATTCCGGGCGGGCAGGGAGGGTTACGGATTTTATTGGACTCTTATCATCCCGAGGTAGTTGGTTTGGACACAACGAATGCAGTAGGGGACGGGGAGCTGGGGGAGCTTGTTCTTACCCCCTTGGGCAGGACGGGTACACCGGTCCTGCGTTATCGAACGGGTGATCTCGTACGGGCAAGCGAGGGAGTCGATGAACTGGGCTTTCCCACATTTGACCTTGTGGGTGGCATCCTGGGCAGGGTGGATGATATGGTGGTAATCAGGGGAATTAATTTATATCCATCCGCGGTGGATGGATTGGTTCGGGCATTTCCGGAGGTTTCTGAGTATCAGGTAATTGTTAGTCAATCACGCGGGATGAAAGAGGTGAGTATGAGAGCGGAATGCGATCCGATGGTTGCAACTGCAGTGGAAGCTGCCATGCACACGGAGTTTTCCTTGAGGGTGCCGGTGGAGACTCTTCCCAAAGATAGTCTTCCCCGGTCTGAAATGAAGGCAAGGCGATGGGTTCATCAAGGTGCCGAATGAAAATGACACCCTTTATTGATATCAGAAATCTGACCAAGGCATATCCGATTGCCGAGGATGGTGCCCCTTTAACCGTACTTTCTGGCATAGAGCTAAAAGTTTTCCCGGGAAAGACCCTTGCCCTAGTGGGGCCTTCTGGCTCAGGAAAAAGTACTTTGCTAAATATTATTAGTGGTCTGGACTCCCCCACCAGTGGAGAAGTATGGGTGAGTGGGAATAAGGTGCATGACATGTCTGCAAAACAAGCAGCCTCTTTTCGAAACCAAACCATAGGGTTTATTTTCCAGTCCCACCACTTATTGCCCGCACTGACAGCCCTGGAAAATGTTATGATTCCCGGATTAGCCGGTCATGAGAAAAGGAAGGATTCTTTGCTGAAGGAACGGGCGATTGAATTACTGAAAAAAGTCGGGCTTTCCGAGCGTGTGCACCATTTACCAAGTCAATTATCCGGGGGGGAGCGTCAGAGGGTAGCGGTTGCCCGTGCGTTGATCAATGAACCAAAATTATTATTGGCTGATGAACCCACCGGAGCCCTGGACCAGGCAAATGCAATCCGTTTAATGGAATTACTCTTTCAGCTAAATCAGGAATTTGAAACCACCTTATTAGTGGTTACTCACTCCATGGATCTTGCCCAAAAAATGGATGGTACCTGGTCCTTTGAACACGGAAAACTTAGTCAGATAAAGTTATGACGATATGGCGAATCATTTTCGCTAATCTCAAACATTCCAGAAGGCAGCATCTGGGCACTTGCCTGGGGCTGGCCTTTGCATCGATGGTACTGATTGGCTCGCTTAGCATTGGAGATTCTGTCCGGGCGACCCTTAGTTACCGGGCAACCGAGCGCCTAGGATTAATCACTCATTTGTTTATGTCCCGTGACGGTTATTTCCAATCGGACTTGGCCGACCGGATCCTTGATTCCCTTGATCAAGGAGTGAAAGTGTCCCCGGCACTTATGACGACTGGGATCATTTCCTCCCCAGATGGTAAAGTGCGTGCAAGTGGTATCACGGTTTTGGGAATAGACCAGAGGTTTTTTTCTTTTGCACAAGATACGGAATCAGTCCCTGATCTCACCAATTATGGATTTTGGGCGAGTCCTGATCTGAGTCCTGAACTGGGGACAGAGGTGGGCTCACGCTTGGTGCTTCGGGTTGAGGAACCCAGTCTTTTTTCCAGGGATGCCCCGCTTTCAGGAGAACGCGATGCCCGCTTCATTTCCTGGAACCGTCCGTATTTTGGTGAAGTTAAGCCTGCTGCTCTGGGCAATTTTTCGTTGCGGGCAAGCATGGAACCAAGCCGGACAGTTTTCGTTCCCTTATCGATGCTACAGCAAGATATGTTCGAGACCTTTACCCCCAACCAAGACCAGACCAACTTTGCAAACTTACTTTTGGTTTCGGGCATCGAGCAGCAGATAAAAGATGTGGGCGATGCCCTTGAGACAAACTGGAGCTTTGAGGATGCAGGCTTACAGCTTAAAAAGCTAAGCGGGGATGAAGAGTGGTGCCTAAGAAGCAGGAGTGTTTTTTTGCCGGATTCCATTGTTGAAACTGCCAGGCAAATCCATCCATCTGTACAGGGTGAACTGACTTATTTAGTAAATGCGATCCGTGGGCAAGGCGGTGAGGCATTGGAATCCTTGATTCCCTACTCCATGGTCACTGGAGTTCAACCTCACCCGGGCGGTGTACTCCAGCCAGGTTGGGAAGAAGATAAAGTTGCACTAAACCAATGGGTCGCAAATGACCTGAACCTGAGCGTGGGGGATTTTGTAACACTCGAATATTTTTTGCTTGGTGAACGGCGGGAACTGATCGAAAACAACCGGTCCTTCCAAATTGGAAAGATTCTTCCGATGCCAGGAAAAATCCCAACCGGGCAAGAGAGTGATTGGACACCAAGGTTTCCCGGGCTTAGCGATGCGGAAAATTGTGGGGAGTGGGACACAGGCATTCCTATCAAACACAAGATACGCAAAAAAGATGAGGATTATTGGGATGAATACCGGGGAACTCCCAAAGCATTTATATCGCTGAAAGCAGCACAGGATATGTGGGGGAATCGATGGGGGAATCTCACCGGTATGCGAATAACGGGCGAACAAAACAGCAGGAAATTCAAAGATCAATTGATCCAAAAAATGAGCCCTGAAAGTTTTGGAATGTTAAAAATTGATTTAAAAAAGAATTCAGAACAAGCCATTGAAGGGCCGGTGGATTTCAGGCAGCTTTTTCTCTCCTTTGGGTTTTTTGTGATGCTGGCAGGTCTGACCTTGAGTGCATTAATTTTTGGGTTTTCTCTGGAGCAAAGAAACCGGCAGGTGGGCATGTTGCTCTCTTTGGGTTATTCACCCACCCGGGTAAATTTCATCACCTGGATGGAAGCGGGCTTGGTATGCTTAATTGGCACAAGTATGGGGCTTGGGTGGTCCTGGTTTTTTGGTCATGCTACTATTTGGATGCTCAACGGTGCCTGGGGAGATGCGGTTTCTAACCTTAGCATTTTTTACGCACCCCAATGGAATTCAGTAATTTTAGGAACGGGCACTTCCTTGGCGGTTGGTTTTCTTTCTTTATTTTGGATCAGTCGCAAACAAACGAAAAGCCGGCCGGTTGAGTTGTTGCAGGCGGGCGAGTTCCTGAACCGCACCGGTGGATCAGGATTCTACCCAGGCCGTTATTTAGGTAGTCGAGGGACTGAGCTGCTGGTCTGGGTTGGGCTTATTTTCCTCGTTATCAATTCTTTGCTTTTGGAACTCCCCGCCGGCCCAAGCTTTTTTGGAATTGGGGCATTAGCCCTGACGGGGGGGATGATGAGAATAGTCAGGGCGGAAAAAGTACATGCCGATAAAAATTTGAGGGGAAGAAAAAACCTTCTCTTTCATTTGGATTCCAGGACGGGCAGGAAGATGACGGTTGTTGGGATGCTGGCAGTGGGCACATTTCTGGTGGTGGGGGCAGGTGCGTTCAGGCAGCAGGGTCCTGAAGAATCGAAAAATTTTAAATCCGGGACCGGGGGTTTTTCTCACATATTTAAAACGAGTTTACCGTTGTACGATGATTTGCACAGCGAAGGGGCGGGTGAGCTTTTTGATTTAAACACGGGCTTGCTGGATGGGGTATCAATCATACCCGTACGGGCCCAGTCAGGTGATGATGCAAGCTGTTTAAACTTACACCAGTCCAGCCAGCCACCACTTTATGGGCTGCCCATTGCTCAAATGAGTGGCAGGTTTGCATTTGTGGAGGGAAATTGGTCAACCTTAACAAAAAGGAGTAAGGAAGGCCTAATACCCGCCGCAGTGGATCAGAATACATTGATGTGGTCATTAAAGAAAAAAGTAGGTGACCGGGTGGCCTATTTGGATGAGGGCGGTGAGAAATTTGAAGTTGAATTGGCCGCAGTATTAAAAGGAAGTTATTTACAGGGCGGTCTTTATCTCTCCGAAGAAAACTGGATTAAAAAATTCCCCCGTGGAGGTGGATATAAAGAATTTTGGATAGGTAGTGCTGAGCATATTGACCCTGCGGTTGACCATCTGACAGACCGGCTATTGAATTATGGGGCCCAAAATCAACAAACTCTCGACCGGTTGAACCAGTTTAGAAGGGTCGAAAATACATACCTGTCTATTTTTCAGGCATTAGGAGGTATGGGAGTCCTTCTTGGCACCATGGGCCTTTTGATTATCGTGCTGAGAAACCTGTGGGAGCGTCGGAAAGAGCATGCTATATTAGGGGCAGTGGGTTTCTCCTTGGGAAAATTGCAATTCATTGTCATCCAGGAAAATATCCGGATTATTTTTGCTGGGCTCCTGATCGGGTTCGGGGCGGGATTGGTTGGGCTGGTTCCTGCGGTTATGGGGAATAAACAAGATATATCACTAGTAAGTCTTTGGGCCTTTGGGATTTGTTTATTTATTTTTTCATTGTTTAGCTTAATTACCGGAGTTCGCATTGGATTAAATAAAATCCCCTTACATTCTCTTCGAGATGAATAAATTAAGATCAAAAGCTTACTGGATTAGATTAATGTTGGTATTAGGCATTTATTTCAGCTGGAGCCAATTGTTCCTTTCTGCGGATACCTGGAAGGTTTTATACGAAGAAAAGTTCGAACAAATCAACGAGGGCGGACTGCCGGAAGATTTTTTTGTTTTGGATGGAGAATTTGAAGTAAGCTCGAAGGAGGGAAGGAAGTGTTTAAGGATGAGAGGGAACCCAGTGGGGGAACACGGTTTTCTTTTCGGACCGCGACTCAATGAGGATAGCATGGAGTTTTCCTTTTCCTGTCTAGGAGGGATAAAAAGCAGAAGGCACAATGTATTTGCAGGAGCGATAGGTGGGGCGAAAGGACTGTGCTTTCGGATGAATCCATCCTCTCAGCAGGTTTCTTTTACTCGTATTGATGGCTGGCAGAAATCTCTTCCGGTAACCTGGGCATCATCGGAATGGATGCGTGTTTTTGTACAAACTACCTGGGTTGCGGATAAGGAGTTTACTCAGGTTCATGCACATGTTTCCAGAGAATCAAGTCGAACAGATAAGGTTTTTCAATCCAGTATAACGATTGATGAACGAATAAGGAGTGGGAAGTGTATGCTGTGGGGTTTTGCCTATGCCGAAAAGGAAATGTACTGGGATAATTTACTCATACGGGCTAAAAACTAAACGATCAGATATCGCCTATAAAAGTAAATAAAGATTCTCTTGCCATGTAAGTAATCTTTATGAACCATTCTGCTGTTTCAATACGCTTATGCACGCCCTTTGCAAAACGCTCTTTTTTACGACAGGTACTGTAGGTCTGTTGGTGTTGGTCTTTTTGTGGTCCGCCCTGGAGTACGGTTTTTTAAAGTTAAACCACCTTATTGATTCTTTTTTAAGTTATAAATTTGCCGGTCTTTATTTGATTGAGTTCATCTTAATCCCATCAACCATTGAACTCGGGCAAAGAATTCACCTCTTAAAACTAGTGATCACCACCTGTATCGGAACCGGCTCGGTTTTCCTAATTGTGCTTAGTTATCTGCCGAGGGTTTCTTGGCAGATTAGGTCTTTAAGCATGGGTATTTCGATTCCATTATTTAGCCTTATTTGCCTCTTTTGGATAGTTTTGTTAAACGGAAATGAGGTGATTAAATCGGCAGAAAAATCCGCAATTTTCGGTTTTACTGTTATTGCCTATGTAATTGCGGTCTTTGCGTTGTGGTATGCCATTAGGGTGAAACCTCTACGCCGCACCAGAAATGCAGTTAAGCAGACCCAAAAACCTAAGGTGAATTTAAACCCCACAGCTAGCCCCAAGGAAGCAAGCGAACAGGAGTTGGATGATAGTGTCGATGAAGAAAAGGCGAGTTCCGTTCCTCCAGTCGAAAATGCGGATCAAGATGATAAGGATAACGCTGAAACCTTAGAAGTTTCTGCAGAGGGGAAAACGAACGAACCAGGAAACGAACCAGCACAAACGGAAGAAGCGGTTGAAGAAGTAGTGGATGACGATCCATCCATCCCCGCAGATGACAGTCAAGACAAGCA
>CALKMX010000051.1 GCA_938091675.1 uncultured Opitutales bacterium | reverse complement strand
TTCGCTGCAGAATGTTTGCGGGCATTGGCTCACCCGATCCGGCTCAAAATACTTTTTCTTTTGCAAGCGAACCGTTTGACCGTGGGTGAGCTTGCAAAGAAATGTGATATATTAAGTCATGTTGCTTCCGAGCATTTGCGGTTGATGCAACGCTGCGGGATGCTCTCGGTCGAAAAAGAAGGGCAACGTACTTACTACCAGATTTGCGAGAATCATGTGCATGCCATCCTTGATTGCATGCGTTCGAAATTTTCAGAAACCACAATTTCCAACTGATAATAAAATTACTATGAAAAACCTCTCCGTAACTGAATCCTTTAAACAACGCCAAGCGAAACAAACCATTTGCTTTATTGATGTCCGTACACCCGCGGAGTACGGTTCTGCTCATGCCGAGAATGCACTCAATCATCCCATGGAGTCGTTGGATTTGAATCATTTACCATTTTCCCAAAGCGAGGAGGTTCATGTCATCTGTCAATCGGGTGGTCGTTCGATGAAAGTATGTCAGCAGCTGGAAGCGGCAGGTTTTGAGAATGTGGTAAATGTGGAGGGAGGAACCTCGGCCTGGTTGGATGCCAACCTACCTGCTGTCAGGGGGAAGAAGGCGATGTCATTGGAAAGACAGGTCCGCATTGCTGCTGGTTCCCTAGTTGTGATTGGGGCCGCTCTTGGTCAATTTGTTGATCCAGCTTGGTTTGGGCTTTCCGCATTTGTGGGAGCTGGTCTGGTATTTGCCGGAGTTACCGATACCTGTGGAATGGGCATGCTGATTGCCAGGATGCCCTGGAATCGGGCATAAAGAACTTACCAGACTTCGACCGGTCCCTTAGGCACAGCGATCTTTTTTCGCTGTTTTGCCTGATGCTCGTCCTCTTCCTGCATGAAACTGGCCACCATGGGGGGCAACTGGTAGCGGGGTAAGAGCTCACCGTTTTCATCCAAAAATGGTTTTCTCCATTCCAGGTAGTCAGCTATCGCATTTTCAAAATCCATCCGTGAGCTGATTCTGACCATGGCGAGGTTGAATGGTTTTACCGGACCGAAACGCTTGGCATACCAAGGGGCTACTTTACGAAATTGCAGAGAACCCCGTTCCTCTCCAAACACTTCAATCATTAGGTCATAGTGCCTGCGGAGCACTCGGATGCGCTCCTCAAAGGTTGGCTCGGATGGCAATTCTCCAGTTTGTAAATACTGTTGAGTATGCAGGAAAATCCATGGATTATAAAAAGCACCCCGTCCAGCGGATACTCCCTGACAACCGGTTTTTTCGATCATGTGTGCAGCCGCCTCGGGTGTGGTCACATCCCCATTGCCGATGACCGGAATCTTTTCTACCGATTCAACGACTTTTCGGATCCCCTCCAGGTTAACCGATCCATCAAAGCCCTGTGCCCGGGTGCGACCGTGCACAAAAACTGCAGCCACTCCCGCATCCTCGAGTGCCCGGGCTAGGTCGGGAGCAGTGAGGTTTTGATCATCCCAACCTAAGCGCATCTTGGCGGTGATGGGCACATCCACCGCGTTTACCATTGCCCGGATCAATTCCTGGGTTTTGGAGAGTTCAGTCATCATGCTTGCCCCACCGCCAGTTTTAGTAACCTTGGGAACCGGGCATCCCATATTCACATCAATCGAGTCGACTCCTTTCTCTACCAAAATAATCGCAGCGTCCCGCATCTCTTCCTTCACTCCACCAAACAACTGAACGGACAACGGACTGTCCTGCTCATTGCTTTCGATCAATTTTAGTGCCTTAGCGTTTTGTTCGATGAGGGAGCGGGCATTGACCAGATCGGTGGTGCATAAATCCACTCCACCAATCTCGCGTATAACCAGCCTAAAGGGTAGGTTGGTGTAACCTGCCAATGGGGAGAGAAATAGGTTCGATTTTAACTGGAGTGACCCAAGAGAGAAGATCATCTAATCAAAATAAAATTAAAGGAATAAAGTGACAACTGAAGACATGATTGCCTTCTTAACCCGCTGATATTTTTGACAGCTTGCGGTCAGTGACAAAAGTGCCGAAAGGAATTAGCGTTGCCACAAATAGGTAGATCCCAAAGAGCAGGTTCCACTTGTTTGCCTTCATCTGCACAGCAAGTAAAAGGCAATAGGCAATAAAAAGAACTCCATGTGCCATGCCCACAATTTTGACTGCCATGGGCATTTCAAAGAAATATTTCATGGGCATGGCTACCCCAAGAAGAAGTATGTAAGAAACGCCTTCGATATTACCAAGTATCCGGAGTGTTCGTATTGAAAGTGAAATCATGTTTTTTGATAGCTAAAGAGACGGATAGTTAAAACAAGGGCAAGCAGGATTGCTGAGGATATACCGGTACTTACCGGCATGGAAAAATTGGCAAATTGAGAGGCTTCAGAAAGGAGGCTGGGTGATACATAAGTAATCAACTGAGGGAAAAAAGTAAGGGGGGATAGGGCGGAAAGATAGAGCATGAACTGGGAATTTCCAAGCAAGTCGTCTACTGCCAGTACCAGGCAGGCGAGCACGGGAGTAAGCCAAAGCAGGCCAACATAGCCCCAGAATCCCAGGTTAAACCATTGCTCCCGGGCGGCACGAAGGGATAGGGAGGTGCACAGAAATAATAGGCTTGGAAGAAAAACCGTATTCAGGGATGAGGAGACAGAATTGACCTGCTCGGATGAGACGGCGAGAAAGTGAAGGCATGCAAAGGCTAAAGAAACGATCAAAGAGAGAATAATCGCAAAAATTCCACCCGGAGACTCGTCTGCAAGGGAAGGAATGCGATGAATGCCCAATTTTTCTTTCCGCTGGATTCCTTTGAGCCTGCGATGCGGGTTGGGGCAGCATACATTGATGAGTAAAAGCACGGCGGCAAGATTGAGCAGGAAGAAGATCGCCTGCACCACGATCATTGCAATGGCTGGTTGAGCATCGTGTTTCAGTTGATTGGGCAGTCCGGTTTTGGCCGGATCAAGTTGCAGGGCATGACCGAGCAGGCCACTGGCCTCGCCCAACGAGAAAAATGGCCAGAGTGAGCCGAGGAGTAAAAACTGCAGGATTACGAATAAACCGAGACCCAATGGCTTGGAAAGTGCGGGCAGAGAATCCAGCCTCCATTTACGATATGCGGTAAACAAAAGACCGAGCAAGATCATCCCCTGCATCGCGAAAGTAAACATGGTGGGCGATACCTGAATGGTGAAAAAGGGAACTTCCTGCCAAAAGGCAACTGCCTGTCCTTCAAACCTTCCCAGTTTTTCCGTGCCTTCTGCCAATAAATGAGGAAGGATTTTGCCAAAATAGGTAGGAATGATGGTGAGAAAAGAAAGAAAGGAAATACCTGCCTGCCCTAAGACAGGGAGAAACACGTAAAGGCCAAGCACCGCCAAACGGGCAACCCAGGATGCCGCCCTTGGTCTGGCTACCACCATGCCAATTACATGTGCGGTCAAGTGGTAAAGCAGAACAGAGCAGAAAAAAACAGCATACAGTTGGGCAAGGTTAAGCGGGGGAATTTCTCCGACCACCATGCAATGTAATAAAAAGGGCAGGGTGATGAGAAACATAAGATATTCCCTTGAGGGCAGACCAAACAAGTAGCCGGTGATCTTGGATAGGGGACTCATGGGAGTCATTCTCTGGTAGTCGAGCAAGCCACTTTCTTTTTCCTCCGCGGTTCCTGATGCCACCCTGCCCGTACCCAGAAACATTAAATAAAAGCCCTGCAGAATTAATAACACGGTAAAGGCTTCCCGTGCCCCGTTTAAGGGAATGGATAAAAGTTCGTCCTTGCCTGAGCTTGAAACAGCAGCTGGCACCCAGGTTTGCATGCCGTCCAAAAAAGCGGCGAGATAGAGAGTGGAGCAAAGAATCAGGGAGAGCAGCCCTGATGCGATCAGGTTCTTGATTCGCAATCTTTCGCGTATCCCACGAATGATCAGTGGATTCATTCTGCCTGCTTTTCCACGGTTGGTTGAGATTCGATTTGGAGAAATAAATCTTCCACGCTTGGTCTATGGCAGATGAATCCGGCAACGGGTAACCCTGCGTTTACCAGTTGAGCAAGGACTTCAGTGGCTTCTTTTTCTCCTCCATTCATCGAGGCACGAAACCGGGTGCCCTCAGTGCCCGTTTCTTTGAATTCTGAAAGAATGGAAATTTGATCAATGACTTTGAGAAGATTCGGAACTGCCCGGGAAAGATGAATTTTTAATAAACAGTTCTGTCTGTTTGACCGGGTAATTTCATCGATAGTTCCGCACAAAGCCATTTTCCCTGCTTTCATGAATCCCAGAGTATCACAGGTATCCTCAATTTCCGAAAGCACATGGGAAGAGAGAAGGATGGTTTTTCCATTACCAGCCAATTTTTTTAAAATATTGCGTAAATCGATACGAGATTTTGGATCAAGATTAGCGGCGGGTTCATCCAGTAATAAAACGGCTGGGTCATGCACCAAAGTTTTGGCGAGCAATGCCCGTTGACGCATTCCGCGTGACAAGGTTCTGCATGGTGCATTCATTTGTTCTTTTAAGCCGGTGGCATGGAGACTTTGTAGGACACTGGCTTTACGATGCTCACCCACCAGTCCGTATGCATGGGCGAAAAGATCGCAGAATTCCCAGATTTTTAAATCCTCATAAACGGGCGGAAAATCGGGCATATAACCAAGCAATTTGCGGGCTTTTTCGGGTTGGTGAAGGGCTGAAATTTCCTTGACCCAAATATCCCCGTAGGTTGGTTCGAGTAAGGTGGCAATTGCTTTGATCGCACTTGTCTTGCCGGCACCATTCGGTCCGATCAGCCCAAAGATTGACCCAGCTTTTACTGAGAAGCACAATTGATCGACTGCGACCAGATCGCCGTAGTGTATTTTAAGATCGCGTACCTCTATCATTTACCAATTTAGAATAGGCTTCATCCCGAAGGAAATTTCCCGATCGGTCAACTTTTCCTTGAACCAATTTACATTCATGGGATGATTGAATTTTTAAGCAATGAAACCTTTTCTCTATTTCTTCACTCCGTTTTTTTTAACCTTCACTCTCTGGAGTGAACAATCCCTTTTTAACGGGAAGACTTTGGAAGGTTGGGATGGTAACCCTCTGCATTGGCTTGTGGAAGATGGGGCTATTGTTGGCCTCAATACGAAGGAGAACCCAACCAAGGGGAATACTTTTCTCATTTGGAAGGGAGGAATGTTAAAAGACTTCGATCTTACCCTTGAGTGTAAGATAGATTCTGGAAATAGTGGCATCCAATACCGTAGTTTTATTAAATCAGGTGAACATGATGGTTGGAGAATTGGTGGTTATCAGGCGGATTTTGAATCCGGAGATAATTATTCAGGTATTTGCTACGGGGAAGCCTTTCGGGGAATATTGAGTTTGCGTGGTGACCGTACAACGCTCAGTCGGGATGAATCAGGCAAACTTGTCAAATCAGTCGAGAAAATCGGTGAAACTGCCAAGTTGGGACTGGCAATTAAAAAGAAAGAATGGAACACCTACCGCATAGTTGCTGAAGGATATCGTTTCGAACACTTTATAAACGATCAGAAAATGTGCGAATTAATCGATGAGGACGAAAAGGAAAGGCGATCCGAAGGGTTGCTGGCATTTCAGGTGCATGCTGGTCCACCGATGAAAGTCTATTTCCGAAATATTACTCTGAAAGAATAAGCATTAGTGGGTATGTTTTCAGAATTTGTGACTTGTTGGTTGGTAATGTATTCTAGTCAATAGTTGTGCCCTTCTCACCCTCTGCTAAAAACCCTAAAATCATAATCGCGGGAGGGACGGGCTTTCTCGGTCAACTGCTTAGCCAATCCTTTTTGAAGGATGGTTATGATGTGGTTCTGTTATCCAGAAATCGTTTATCTAATTCAAAATATGGAAGAACTGTTCTTTGGGATGCGAAAACAATTGATGAATGGAGCGCTGAGGTAGAAGGGGCGAGGGCTCTGATAAACCTAACCGGGCGATCGATTGATTGTAGGCACACTTCTTCCAATCGCAGGAAAATTCTGGATTCCAGGATTCATTCTACCCGCATATTGGGCGACGCAATCATGTCCTGCGAGGTTCCTCCCCCAGTTTGGTTTAATGCAAGTTCTATGGCATTATATGGGCAGTGTTTTGGATCTGAGCCTGCCCATGATGAGAATGCACCAATCCAGCAAGATAGTTTTTTAGAAGAGGTAACCGTGGCATGGGAAAATGAATTCTTTAAATTTAAAAGAGAAAGTGTCCGCCAAGTTGCTTTGCGTATAAGTTTCATTCTTGGTCATAAAAGTGGTGCATTTCCATTACTTCGCACCTTTGCAAAGTGGGGACTGGGTGGTAAGCAGGGAAACGGAGACCAGTGGATGAGCTGGTTGCACCAAGATGATTGGGTTGGTATCATCCGCTTTTTATTAAAGTTGGATGATTTCAATGGAACAATCAATCTGAGTTCGCCCAATCCAATTCAAAATAAGGAATTCATGAGAACCTTACGAAGTTTTTTAGCCCCATTAGGAATAGGTCTGCCTGCACCGGTGTTAGCGGTTAGACTTGGATGCGTGTTACTTGGAACAGCTCCTGAACTTGCTCTGCAAAGTCGAAAAGTGATTTCTAGTAAATTAAGAGAGCTCAATTACGAGTTTAAATACCCTCAATTATGCGATGCATTCAGAAATCTGTGTGATTAATTTTGGACCTGCTTTTGAAGTTGAGAAAAGAAATGCCAAAACTTTTTAATATACGTTTTTGGTCTTTGATTTCAGCCTTCCTCTTTTTTGTCGAAGTTCGGCAATTACATTCAGTTGTGAGGGAAGCGGATGTTGTTATCTATGGAGGAACCGCTGCGGCGATTAGTGCTGCGGTTCAGGTAAAAAGAATGGGGAAGTCTGTTATCCTTGTTTGTCCAGAAAGCAGACTTGGTGGTATGACCAGTAACGGCCTGAGCTTGGCGGATAGGCATAAAAAAGAATCTGTAGGAGGAATCGCCCGGGAGTTTTATCATCGTGTTTGGAGGTATTATCAAAGTCCTGATGTATGGAAATGGCAAAAGTCTGAAGACTTTGGGAATCGTGGTCAGGGGAATCCCTCCGAGGATGGAGAGCTAAGGACAATGTGGGTTTTTGAGCCTAAGGTTGCGGTAGAAATTTTTGAATCCTGGATTGTTGAACATGAAATTGAGGTTTTCCGGAATGAATGGCTTGATCGGTTCAATGGCGTAGAAATGCTCGACCAAAAGATTATTTCTATCACCTGCCTATCGGGCAATATCTACCAAGGAAAGGTTTTCCTCGATTGCAGTTATGAGGGAGATTTGATGGCTGCTTGCGGAATTAGTTATGTCGTGGGAAGGGAGGGGAATGATTTTTATGGAGAAACACTAAACGGCGTGCAGGTATCGAAAGCACAAAAGAACCAATTTCTTAACCGCATTGATCCTTATGTAATAGCAGGTAAGCCCCAAAGCGGATTGCTCCCCCGAATTGGTTTCTGGGAACAGGTTAAGGATGGTACGGGGGATCAAAAAATACAGACCTATAATTTTCGTTTATGTTTAACCAATGCGGAGGAAAATCGAGAGCCTTTCCCAAAACCTTTAACATATGACTCAAAGCAATATGAAGTTCTTCTTAGAACTTTGAACCGTGGATCGAGAAATACCTTTGTTCATTTCGATCCAATACCGAATGCTAAAGTGGAAACCAAAAACCATGGTTCATTTAGTATTAATAATATTGGCATGAACTACGGGTATCCAGAAGGCTCCTATGAGGAGCGCGATGTTATCATTAAGGAACACGAAAATTATTTAAAAGGATTTTTCTATTTTTTAACTCAAGACCCTAGCGTGCCAGCAGAAGTTCGTGGTGTTATGGAGAATTGGGGGTTGGCGAGAGATGAATTTACCAATAGTGGAAATTGGCCAGAACAATTGTTTGTGCGCGAAGCAAGAAGAATGTTGGGTCAATTCGTAACAACAGAAAAGGAAATTAGTGGCTTTCGGAAAACGAGAAAATCTATTGGCATGGGTTCTTACATTCTGGATTCAAGTAATGTTCAACGCTATGTGATTACCGATGAGAATGAAAATGCTTATATCTTAAACGAGGGAAGTTTTCAGATTGAACTCAAGGATCCAGGCCAAATCTCTTATGAATCCATAGTGCCTAGAAGGGAGGAGTGTGCAAACCTACTTGTGCCCGTATGCTCCTCCGTTTCCCATGTTGTTTCTAACTCAGTCCGCACTGAACCATCATTGATGATTGCCGGTCAATCTGCTGGACTTGCTGCTGTCCTTGCGGTTGAAAAAGAAATCTCAGTTCAAGATATTTCTTATTCTACTTTGCGTAAGCAACTTGTGGAGCAAGGTCAGGTCCTAGGTATCGATACATTAAATAGAATTAGCAGAGGGGAGGGGGTTCCGACCGATAGTCTTGGTGGCGTAGTGGTCGATGGTTCAACTGTTGAGTTGGTAGGTGAGTGGGTAGAAAGCACATCATTGCGGCCTTTCGTTGGAGATTCATACTTTCATGATGGAAATGGAGGCAAAGGAATGAGGTCGGCAAAGTTCCCCTTTGTTGCACCAAAGAACGGCCTACATGAAATAAAAGTTTCCTTTTCTTCCTTCGGCAACCGAGCAGGCAATTTAAAATATAATGTGAAACACGATGGTGGATTGACCAAGGTATTGGTGGATCAAAGAAAACCTCAACCAATTGATCAACTTTGGTTTTCACTTGGTTCTTTTAACTTCAGCAAGGGCGAGCAATATCATGTTAGCCTGAACAATGAAAATACCGAGGGTTATGTGGTTGTTGATGCCATACAGGTAATTGGGTTATCATCAACCTCTGACAATGACTAAAGTACCACTTCTAAGCGTTGTTTTTATTGAGAAGTTCCCCTCTCAGCCTTGAAGATGAATAGAAGGTCATTTCTTACAAAGGTCAGCGGCTCATTCCCCCTGCTATATTTTCCTACGCCTAATGCATTCTCCGCAAACGATCGTTTGCAAATTGGTGCAATTGGGGTTGGGGGTAAAGGGGGGAGCGATTTGCAACAATTAGCTCGTCATGGAGAACTTGTAGCGGCATGCGATGTATCAACCAAAAAACTAGATTATGCCCTGAGAGACTTTCCTTTTGCTGCTAAATTTTCAGATTATCGAGAAATGATCTCTCACATGGGAGAAAAAATTGATGTTCTGAGCATAGCGACTCCAGACCATACTCATGCCCATGCGGCACAACTGGCTTTAAGTCGAGGCATCCATCTTTTTGTGCAAGCCCCTTTGGCGCACACCGTTTGGGAGGCTCGGCAACTTCTTCAAAGTGTGAAAACTGAAAAAGTTTGCACTCAAGTGGGTTTGCAGGGCTGTGCGTCTGATAACTTTCGACTAGCTGTTGAGTATTTACAGGCTGGTAAGCTTGGGAATATTGAGGAAATACATGTTTGGACGAATCGGCCAGTTTGGCCCCAATCGCCTGATGTGGTAAAACGACCGAACGAATTAACTGCTGTACCTGATGGATTTAATTGGGATGCATTTCTTGGACCTGCTGAAGAAAGACCCTATAGTCATGTTTACCAACCTTACAACTGGAGAGGATGGCGTGCTTTTGGGAGTGGTGCGTTGGGAGATGTTGGTGTTCACCTATTAAATCTTCCAGTTCTGGGTTGTTCTTTGTCCGGCCTCAAGAAAGTATCCAGCTTATTAGTTGGCCCTGTAAATGAGGAAACATATCAGGCTTGGGCTACTGTAAAATATGAATTCGCCAATGTGGGTAAACAGCCAGATATACCTTTATTTTGGTATGAAGGAAGGCTGGGTCATATTGACAAAAGTCTTCTTGGGATGGAAAATCTTCCACCACGCGATTTTTTTCTTGGCCGCCCAACGGCACCCAATGGCTGCTTAATACGTGGGGCGAAGGGCACCCTTATGTCCCCTTCAATATTTGGAACTAAATGGGAAGTTCACTTGGGTAAGAAATGGCTACCTTTAGAAAAGCTAGAACTTTCAAACCCAAAACTAGCAAGAAATAACCGTGGTGACTCTGGCATGAAGGAGGAATTAGTTACTGCCATACGGTCTGGTAAAACGGAGAAGGCTATGGCAAATTTTGAAAGCAGTTACAAAGTAAATGAAATTGCTATCCTTGGAAATGTTGCCCTGCTCGCTGGCGGCAGTTTTGAGTGGGATTCCTCTTTGTGCAGGTCAAACCGGTCAGATGTAAATGACTTGCTTACAAAAACTTACCGAAAGGGTTGGTCAGTTCAGTCAGGCTAAATTGAATCAATCGAATATGGCTTACAGATACATGCTGTCATAAATATCAGCAATCTTACGAATGGCAGAGGCATAGGCTGCGGTTCTTCGGTCATGTATTTTAGGATTTGAGTCATGCATTTCCTTAATCTCCTGATAAGCTTCGCACATGGTGTCTTCGAGTCCGGACCGAACCAATGTAATCTCATCGGGTCCTTTCATAAGTTCCATTTTGGCAACTTCATCTAGAGGTTTATCAATCCCGGACTCGATTAGTTTAATAATTTTAGCACCCTGAGCTTCGATAAATCTTCGATCCATTCTGCCAAATCGTACATGAGATAGGTTTTTTAACCATTCAAAGTAAGAAACAGTAACCCCTCCAGCGTTAAGGTAGCTATCGGGGATAATAAAAACTCCCTTTTTAAGCAAAATTTTGTCAGCATCAAAAGTTACAGGGCCGTTGGCCGCTTCAGCAATTAACTTTGCTTGAATTCGATCAGCGTTTGATTTTGAAATCACTCCTTCCATCGCAGCGGGAATTAAAATATCACAGGGTAACTCAAGTGCTTTGTTTCCGTCCTTTATAAAAGTGCCGGCAGTGCATCCTTCCAATTTCCCATGTTCCATCTTGTGCTGATAAATTAATTCAACATTAAGACCTTTCTCATTAAATAGGGCACCATCCCGCTCAATGATTGCAGTAATGATAGCCCCATCTTCTTCCTCCAGAAATTTCGCGGCATGGTAGCCAACATTACCAAGCCCCTGAATGATAATGTGCTTTCCCTCCAAGTTGCCGGATAGGTTTGCATTTTTGACATCATCCTTATGACGAAAAAACTCTTGAATGCCATATTGAACTCCCCTACCTGTCGCTTCGATGCGTCCTTGAACGCCACCGAAATGAACGGGTTTCCCAGTCACACAGGCACGGGCATTGATTTCGTTAGGGTGCAACTTTTGGTACTCATCCGCAATCCATGACATCATCCGCTGCCCCGTCCCCATATCAGGAGCGGGCACATTTACGCCTGGGCCGAGTAACCCCCTTTTGTCAAGTTCCTGTGCAAAGCGGCGAGTAATATGCTCCAATTCCTCGAGGGAATATTTCTTGGGGTCAATGCAAAGAGCACCCTTAGAGCCTGCGAATGGCACATTTACGATTGAACACTTGTAGGTCATGAGAGCGGCCAGTGCCTCAACCTCTTGTTGATCCGCAAATGGAGCATAACGGATTCCTCCCTTCGCAGGAAGAATATGTTCGCTATGAGTTGCTCGCCATCCTGTAAAAATTTCGTAACCCCCTTGGAGCTCAACCCCAAACTTCATTTCACACACAGCATTACAAGTGCGGATTTGATGTGCTAAACCATTGGGCAGATTGAGGGCATCTGCAGCTAAATCAAAACTTGCGTTTACACTATCGAGAAAGGACAAGTCACCACTTTGCATTGAAGGTCCTTAACAGCAGATAATTGGTCACACAAATTAAATGTGCGAATTACACGCTTAAACTTAGATGACTGGAAAGGTAGTTTTGGGCCTTTCCAGGATTCTTGAGATAAAACTCAAGAATCGTACTACTCTTTGGGTCGTGCTTCGTTTACTTTGAGAGGACGACCTCCCATATCAGATCCATTTAGAGCTTCAATAGCTTTTGATGCATCTGAATTATCGTTCATGGTAACAAAGCCAAAGCCTTTTGATCGACCTGATGGCCGTTCCACAATGACGGATGCACGGTCAACCGTTCCAAATTCTTTAAACATATCAGCAAGGTCTTGATCATTCACTGACCAAGGTAGGTTTCCCACATAGATTTCCATAATATTTTGTCTTTTATTGATAACTTGAAGCCCACGAGACTGATTTGGGTTACTCGAGTCTTCGGGTACTTCCAAACGCCGAGGCGTGTATAATCCACATAGACTGCACGGCAGTTTCAAATAGTGCAATAGCAAATACGAATTCAATCATGATTGGATTTTAGCATTCGTCTTCACCCAAAATTTAACTACGCTAATCGACATGGTTCAAATCAAAGAAATTGTTGAAGCCAACGAGCATGAGTTACAGCGAGTGAACAATTTGATTCCACAACTATCTGAGTCTGCAGATATTTTGTCTTTTGATGACTTTACTAGGATCGTGAACTCACCTAGCACCCACATCTACTTGGCTGAAGAAAATACCCAAATCCTTGGCATGTTGTCCTTAGTTATATTTCCTATCCCAACAGGAATAAGAGCGTGGGTTGAAGATGTGGTTGTCCAGCAAGAAGCCAGGGGGATGGGGATTGGTCGGTTGCTCACCTTGCATGCCATTTCCGAGTCAAAAAGATTTGGGGCAAGCAAAGTGGACCTCACTTCCAGACCGGGTCGTGAAGCCGCCAACAAGTTATATCAATCCGTTGGGTTTCAAAAGAGGCAAACTAATGTTTACCGTTACAGCCACGACCATTAATTTCTTGATTAATTCATCTCATCTTATTTACGGAAATTCTAAGATTTAAAATTTCCTTCTTAGGAAACTTGGATCATGGTTGTATGAAATTTGCATCAAATATCCATTCCCAATAATCAGACTAAGAAGAAGGAATTGGATAATAAGATTTCAGCTTTGATCGTGCTTACAAAAATTGTTGCCGCTTCGAATGTTTTAAGATCTCAATTCGCTAAATTGGCTTGAGCGAAGGCCTGGTAGGAAAAAATTCTAATATTTGTCCAAATTTCATCTAGCTTGGATATCTAGATTTAGAGTTTCGATTTTAATTATTAACGCCTAAAGAAAGATTCTATCATGATGAAATTTAATGATTTTCAAAAATACATGGTTACTTTGCACATTCCATATGAAAAGTATTTCGAACTAATCTATGAAACTAAATATTTACTTGAAGCACGTCTTAAAACTGGCCGAATCTTTGAAGCCCAAAAATTTTTCTACGGATGCAATCGAAGGTCAGTCGTTGCTAAGGCAGTCCAGTGGTATAACCAAAATCTAAAACAAGTCTTAGGTCATCCTCACATGAAAATGTTCATTGATGACCCTCTTACTGAGGTGGTTTATGATGATGGCTTTGTGTGTACCGATCTTAGGAATAAATTTTTGGATGATGCAACAATTGAACGCTTATTAACCGAAGCGAATGGGGATTTGGGCAGAGGTGATTCTGGTGATTCTAGTAAAATTCAATTATCCAGTGTGATACGGTTACGAAAACGCAGAAAATTTGAGACGGTTTTGACGGATCATTTTATACAATCTTCTGGAGGGACTATTTATTACCAAATGGCGGATTTACCCCAAGGAAGGGGTACAAGATTTAAAGTTCGTAAAATAAAGCTATCTTCCAAATCATTGGAGAAGGCAAAAAAAGAAGTGGTTCGGCGCGGACTCAATAAGTTTGAGAAATTTGCAAATACCAAAGAAATTCTACAGACCAAGTCAGTTACTGATTTTAAAGCCGCTTAATCTAACTTGAAATAATTTCCTATGGATTTGACTGAACAAGACCGCTCTTCCGAATTGGTTCAGTTAATGATGAAGCACCAAAGGAAATTATTTGGATATATTTTAACACTAGTGCCTTCTAGAGCTGATGCAGAGGATATCTTGCAGGAGGCAAGCCTAACTATTTGCGAAAAGTTTTCTGATTTTGAAAGTGGCACCAATTTTTATTCATGGGCTTGCCAAATCGCATATTGGAAAGTCCGGGCAGCTCGTAAAAAATTTGCTACTGCAAAAGTAATTTTCAATGAAGAGGTTTTAGAGGTCATATCGCAAACACGTATTGAAATGGATGAGGAGTTAGATAGTCGACACGGTGCTCTTTCCAAATGCCTCCAAAAATTAAACGAAAGAGACAGACGAATGGTACTTGTACGCTATGAATCTGGTCATAATGTAAAAGCGGCAGCCCAGTCTTGTGGTCGTACGATTCAAGGTGCTTACAAGGCTTTAACTCGAATCCGTAAAACATTACACGACTGTGTAAGCTTGGAAATCAGTGCAGAGCTTCCCTGAATGAACCTAAGTGATAAAAGTTATATTGAACTAATTGAGTTACTTGATCGTTTGGTTGAGAATAACCTCTCTTACGATCAGAAAAAGCGGCTTGAAAGCTTACTGAGCGATTCTGACGAAGCACGTAGGATATATGTGTCTTACCTAGATATGTCCGTCAGCCTGGGTTATTATGCAGACGAATGCCTTGCTTGTGAAGAAAAAGATGAAAATAACAAAGGTCTAAGCAATTTGATCGATTTTGTGCAACCCTTGATACCGGTAGCTGCTTTGGTACTTTTAGGGCTATATCTCTTTTTCACTCTTCCGGAGAAAACATTTTGGTCCAGCAAAAAGACTCAGCCAATTGCCCAAACTTTAAATCATAATACCCCTGCGACCATTGATTTAGATCACTCAGCCAAGCCTGTAGTCGCAATATTAACAAAATCAGTTGGATTGAGGTGGAATCCTGCTACATCGACTTACTCGGGTAATGGCTCTGCGATTGATTCCGGCAATTTCTCATTTGCTGGCGGTATGGCTCAGTTGGAATTTATTCAAGGTGCCACGGCGATTTTGGAGGGACCATTTGAATCCATGTTAATCGACCCGAATTCTTTAACTGTGATGCGAGGGAAGTTAAGGGCTCATGTGCCCAAGGTTGCGGTTGGTTTTACCGTAAATCTTCCCATGGGCAAAGTGATTGATTTGGGTACAGATTTTGGTGTCGAAGTTCATCCAGAAGGGTCTTCGGAGGTATATGTTTACCGGGGGAAGGTAAGCTACCAAGGTATTGATTTTGAGGGAAATGAAGTGGTTAAAGAATTATCTAGTGGTGAAGCGATTTACTTGGATTCTTTTGGCGTTCTAACACCACTGGATATGCCTACCGGTAATTTTGCCGGTAGTGCTGATTTGGCCTCACGCTCAATCGAAAACGCCAACAGGCGTCGTGAAGCCTGGCTCCAGAAAAGTAAGAAGCTATCCTCCGACCCCAGGACATTGCTCTACTACGGTTTTGAGCGCCATGATGCTTGGTCTCGGGTCCTCAAGGACGAAACTAACAGAGACAACGGTGGGGGTGATGGTGCTGTGATTGGCTGCAAATGGGGCAACGGTCGTTGGCCCGGAAAAGGAGCACTCCAGTTTTCCAAAGATAATGACAGGGTTTGTTTAAACCTTAACCAACCTCTAAAATCTGCAACACTGATGGCATGGGTTTGCCTAGACTCGCTTAACGAAAGGGGGGCACCCCTTGTTTTTTCTCGACCCCACATGGAAGGTGCGGTCGGTTGGTCCGTTAATTCTTTGGGTAAGCTTGTGCTTGAAATTAAAGCGGCAGATTCCTTTGAAAAATATGAGTCCGCCGTTGCTTTTTCCTCCGATAAGCTGGGTCAGTGGGTGCATCTGGCTACAACTTTTGACGGAGACAATAAATGGGTGAGCCATTTCGTGAATGGCCGCTCATTCAGTCGTGAAAAAATAACCCAAGCAGAATCAATAGTGTTGAAAAAAGGACTACTCGGGCATTTCCAGGCATTCCCCAATCATAATCCAAATTTTTCCTTTAAAGGAAGCATAGATGAATTTGCAATTTTTGATTCTGCTTGGGATGAAGGTCTTATACGCGAGCTTTATGAGATTGGTTGCCCGGTGGACTAGTCACGATTTCAACAACTATCTTTCCCCGACTATTTAATTAAAATCGAACTGCGGACAACGCTTGCAGTCCATGCCCAAGGTGAGCCGGGTGAATTAGTTCTCTTAGTGCCAACATTTTATTATTCATAGGGGTTTTGTTTTGCTCAAAAATTTCCTTAATTTGGGCATTTGAATGGGTCATTAGAAAAGATTCCTGACTCGCTAAAGTAACATTTTTAAAGCCTGCTAACTCCAGAGATTCCCTTAAATTGTCCCAGCATAAATGACAGGTTAAATCTTGTTCCCCCGGATTGCTTAAAAGTTCTGATAGCATTTTATGCTTTGAATAGGCTCTGGCAGTACCTTCTGGTCGGTCATTGAATAAGCAGGATCTAGTTAATCCGTAGTCAAAAGTCATAAAAACACCAAACCATGATGGATTTGAGGCCAACTCATTAAGGGATGAAATTGAACCAGATGGCCAATCGATAAAATAACCATCATTCACAGGATTTGGAAATGATAGCACCAAAGGGTTTTCCGTCTTTTTTTCAATTAGAACTAATTTGAAATCGCTTAAACCTACAAAAAGCTCAAGCCATGTGCCTCTTTTTTTGTCGTATTTGAAACGTTTAAAAGGCTGTGCATCAAGCCACTCGTTGCTATAGACAATTGCATTCCTTGGGATTTCAATTTTATCTCCCAACCGAATAACTTTATGATGAGCAAATGGATGATTCAAGCCATCGAGTATGCTTGTTTCTGGCTCAGCTCCAATTTCAACAAATACGAACTTGGATGGAGGCCGCTTAGCCAGCAATTTTAAGGATGCATCCAGGATCAATTCACCCCAAACTCTTCCCAGACTGGTGGAGGTGTAGAAATCATTTGAAGCATCTTTCCCCACACGCTTTCTTCTGGTTCGGTAATAACCAATATTTGGATCATAAAGAGCCCAATTTACAAATTCATCAAATGGCATACTGCATCGTCCGGAAAGCACGGAAGAAAACGATTCCAATCTCCTTTTTGAAACCTTTGGCATTGAAGCAATCATAGCCTTTGAGTAGCTTATTTCCGGTGAAACTCAAGCAAGCACTTTTATGATTTTGGGAATTGAAAGTTCCTGCGACGAGTCGGCTTTAGCTATTTATGATGTGCAAAGAGGAATTGTGGGTGAGTGGATACATTCTCAGATCACACACCATCAGGAATACGGTGGAGTTGTGCCTGATCTTGCAGTTCGTCAGCACCTGAGTCATTTCTTTCATCTCCTTGAGATCATGCGTGATGAAGAAAGCAGCATTTCAGGAATTACCCAGATCGCAGTTACCTGTGGACCCGGTTTAGTTGGCTGCCTTGGAGTTGGCCTGAGTATCGCCAAAACATTGGGAGAACTTTGGAATTTACCAGTTGTGGGAGTGAATCATCTAAGGGCTCACGCCTACTCTCCGTTTATGGGAATCGCTCAAGGTCGCTTAAACTGGGACGCACTACTGCCTCATTTGGGCTTGTTGGTTTCAGGTGGGAATACCCTTCTGTTTGAGATAGGAATCGATCGATCCATAAATATTATCGGCCGCACCATGGATGATGCGGTTGGAGAAGCATTGGATAAAGGTGCAAAGCTTTTGGGTATTCCATATCCTGGGGGGGCAGAACTTGAAAAACGTGCCCAAAACGGAAACCCTGAAGCATTTTCATTCCCCCGTGCATTCCAATCAAAGCAGGAAAACGATTTTAGTTTTTCCGGACTCAAGACAAGCTTGCTCTACCAATTGCAAAAAATGAACCAGCAGGATATTCTATCCTGCCACGAGGATTTATGTGCTTCTTACCAGGAAGCTGCGGTGGACCAGCTAGTTAGGAAATGTAGCCATTTTTTAAATTCTAGAAACTACAAGAGTTTTGGGCTCTCTGGTGGTGTGGCAAACAATGAAATTCTCAGAGAACGATTTAAATATGCCTGTGATGGTAAGGGACTCCAGTTCCTCGCCGCTGACAAAAAGCATACTGGAGATAATGCCGCAATGGTGGCATATGTTGCCCACCAAGATTGCAAAGCTTTGTGGCCAAATGAAAATGGAGATTTAATTTTCAATCCCAGTCTGTCGTTAGATGAAGTGCCTTGTTTTAATTAACCTTCGTTAAATGCCATCCTTGCCTCATTTGCAATTAATGTTTACTAGTTGATCTTTATGATCTCAGACCCCAACAACCCACAAAAACTATCTGCTAACGAAGGTATTAAAGAAAGAAGTAATTTTCTTCGTGGCACAATTTTGGAAAGCCTTTCTGATGAATCTACTGGAGCAATTTCTGCAGATGATGCACAGCTTACCAAGTTTCATGGAACTTACATGCAGGATGACCGAGACAAGCGGGCAGCCTTGATTAAGGAGAAAAAAGAAAAGGCATATTCTTTTATGATTCGTGTTCGGGTACCGGGAGGAGTGTGTACCCCTGCCCAGTGGTTGGGCATTGACGGGTTGGCTGATAAATTCGGGGAAAGTACACTTAAGTTAACCACCCGTCAGGCTTTCCAGTTATATGGTGTGCTCAAGAAAAATCTTAAGCAGACCATGAAAGAGATTAATGATACCCTGTTGGATACTTTGGCAGCTTGCGGAGATGTGAACCGGAATGTCATGAGTCCTGCCAATCCGTTTGAGTCTTCTCTTCATGGACAAGCTTTGGAGATTGCTCAGAAAATACATAACCACCTTACACCCAATACATCTTCTTATGCAGAAATCTGGTTGGATGGTGAAAAAAAGTTTACAGTCGGAGAGGAAGAGGAACCAATCTACGGAAAGACTTATTTGCCAAGAAAATTCAAAATTGCGGTAGCCCTGCCCCCGCGAAATGATGTGGATGTGTTTTCAAATTGTCTGGGTTTTGTGGGAATTTCAAAGGGCGAAAAAATAGTGGGTTACAATGTTCTGGTAGGCGGAGGTCTAGGCATGACACATGGCAAAACAGCTACCTTTCCTAGGCTTGCTGATGTCATTGGCTTTTGTAGCCCCGATCAGGTGATTGAGGTTGCTGAAGAGATTGTTAAAATCCAACGGGACTTTGGGGACCGTTCAGATCGCAGGCACGCCCGTATGAAATATACAGTCGAGGACAAGGGCCCGGACTGGATTTTGCAAGAATTGAACCGAAGGCTTGGATGGAGCCTGAAAGAGGCCAGAGAATTTTCCTTTGATTCAACCACAGACCGCTATGGTTGGACTGAAGATGCAGATGGCAAGTGGGCTTTTGGGCTCTTTGTGGAAGGCGGAAGACTCAAAGCAGAAGGCAAAAGCCTTGGGCGATTGGCACTCAGAAAAATAGCTGAGGAAATCTCATGCCAATTTCGACTTACCGCGAATCAAAATGTAATTATTGCCAGGGTGGATAAAGAGGATAAAGAAAAAGTCGAAAAAATTCTTAGTGATTTTCAAGTCGTTCTTCCTTCTGAGCTTTCTGGCATTCGATTAAATTCGATCGCATGCACTGCTTTGCCAACCTGCAGTCTGGCACTTGCTGAGAGCGAGCGTTATTTACCTAAGCTCGTGGATGAACTTGAGTCAATTATCGACTCGCTTGGCTTACGGGATCAATCGATAGCCATTCGTTCAACGGGCTGCCCCAATGGATGTGGCCGTCCTTATCTTGGTGAGATCGGCTTGGTCGGCAAGGCACCAGGGAAGTACAACTTATACCTTGGCGCAGGTTTGGACGGTACCCGACTTAACAAATTGTATCGTCCTGCCATAACTCATGAGGAAATAATTCGGGAGTTAAAGCCTGTGCTTGAAGACTTTGCCTCCAACCATACACCAAGCGAAAGGTTTGGCGATTTTTGCATCCGTAAGGGATATGTGAAGGCGACTGTTCTTGGATCTGATTTTCACGATTAAGCTCTTAGTTCTAAGAACACTCCTTTACAAAAACGGTGAGTCGCAGGTATTCCAAAGCTCTTGGACGAAAGACCCATGGAAACCTAACTTCGCCTGTTTCCACATTGGGTGAAGAAGAGTCTATTTTGCATATCAATAACCTTGATCACGACCCGTTTTTATTGATTCTCGACCAAGTACAGGATCCGCGGAATTTGGGTGCATGCCTTCGCTCCGCTGATGGAGCAGGGATTGATTTAGTGGTTTTACCAAATGATCGCGCAGCTGGAATAACAGAAGTTGTCAGACATGTAGCTTGTGGGGCGGCTGAACATCTGAAAATTGCGAGGGTTTCTAATTTATCAAGGTATCTGGAAAAACTAGTCCAGATGGGCATCCGCCTTGTTGGTACTAGTGATCAAGCCCAAAAGGCTCTTTTCAATGCCGACCTCACTGGTGCTTGTGGTATAGTGGTGGGTGCTGAGGAAACGGGAATACGTCGGTTAACCTCTAAACATTGTGATGAATTGATCTTCATCCCTATGCATGGAAAAGTTGAGTGTCTGAACGTATCGGTGGCTACAGGCGTTTGCCTGTTTGAGGCCCAAAGACAACGTTCGGCTTAGGTTTGTGCTTGTCTAGACACAACCTTTTCATCCTTCCATGACAGGTTGGTGAATGCTAGGTGTGCCCACCTTAAGCATATTGCGAAGAAGATCGTTCCTAAAATGGAATTTCTAAGAAACAAATAAGAGGGAGCAAACCCAGGCTCACCAAATATGATTGCCTCTATTAAACCAGCAAATGTTTTCAGGTAAGCAGGATTTACCATCCATGCAAATGTGCAGGTAATAAAATGGAAAAGGAGGGCAGATGTAACTGCACCAGAAACCCAAACCTTAAAATTACTCTGCTTGCCAATTTTTTTCCCAAGAAACCAAACGGTGAAATAGCTTGCAAGGGTAACGAGCATAAACGGTTCAAGGAAACTTTTCCCGTATGAAGAATTAAGCAATAAATCAGAAAGAAAAATTGCCAAAACTGGAGCAAGCCATGAAAGTGACCCTCTAAAATATGCACCGCAAAACAAAAAAATTCCAATAGCAGGCGAGAAATTGAAAAGTGATGGGTACTCTAGGGGAAGGTAACGACAGAAACCCACAAGTAAAATAACCGTTATGAGACAAAGGGAATGGGTTGTATTCTTGGGGTGAATTTTAGAAAATACCATGTTTCTTGTGTAAGTTATTGCCGGGTTAAAAGCAACCTTAGCTTGATTTTGAGATTTTGATTCCTTCAAGTCTTTGCAACAAGCGGTCGATTAAGGGTGCCTGTTGTTGTCTTAGTTTTAATTTTGCTTCTTCAGCGGGCAAAAATGCGACTCGATCGATTTCAGGAAATGTCCAGATTTTCCCCGATTTCTTTGGGTATTCCAAGGTGATCTCATTGCAGACTAAGGTACGATCCTCAGGCCAATTCCCCTCAAAGGCCCATGCGAAAACCTCTTTCCCATTATTTTGGGTTATGGAACCAAGCTCAAGGAAAGGACCAGTAGGGGTCATGCCTGTTTCTTCTTCAAATTCTCTTAATGCGGCTAAAAAGATGTCTTCATTGGGTTCAGGCTCACCTTTAGGTATGCTCCACCAACCAGCATCTTTATTAATGAAGTAGGGGCCGCCTGGGTGAGCAACAAGCACAAAAACCTTTTGGTTATCCGTATCCTCTTTGTATAAAACGAGCCCGCCGCTAATTTTCTTCATTTATTTTAAAATCTAAGGTTTTGCTCATTATGATTAAATCCAGTTCTGTCTTTCCAACCCTTCGAGCACGGGGAATAATGCCATACTTTTTAAATCCCAATGAAGAGTAGCAAGCAATCGCTTGATGATTACTGCTGAGGACATTGAGTCTGACACTTTTGCATGATTCCATGACTTGAATTTTATCAATCAATACTTTGGTAAACCTTTTTCCTATTCCTTGCCCTCTTTGATTAGGATGAACAATGATTCTGCACAGATTTAATCGATCTTCGCATTTATTCCTAACAATTTCTCCATACGCAACGAGTGTGCCTTTATCATTCAAACCTGCAAACGGAGAGATTTCTACCTTTCTGAGATGGTCGGAAAATATCTTTGTGGTAAAACTTTGTTTGGAAAAAGTGTTTCCCGACCAATACACCAAGTCGTTTAAGTTTTTAATCCATGAGCATAATGTCGGTACCCACACATCGGAGAAGGGCACAACTTTGATAAAATTCAACATATAGCCAACATGTAATAAGCAGAAGATAGATGATGGTTCATTTGTCTTTTAAAGTATTAATTATGCAATATCGAAAATGGAGGAAGTTCTTGTAAAACTCTCAGTTGTCTTTAATTCTGCAGACTTGGAGAAAATTGAATGACATAAAGGAAAGTTCATTATGAAATTTAAAAATACGGGATTGGTTTCGTTCCTACTCATTTTCGCAACAGGTTTTTTTATGGGATCTTTTTTAGAAAAATCAGAAACAAAGCTTAAGGTAATTATGGCTGGTGTTGATGAGAAAGGGAATTCCGTATGTGTGAATAAAAGCCAAGTATTTCTCTTCAAAAAGTTAAACGGTGAAAACAAGATTATCTTTCACTATCATGATGCGTTAAGTAAAGAGGCAATTGTATCCAAATCTTTTCCAGATGCGGAAACCCTTGAAACTTATTGGGATCAACTTATCAGAAACTGGTAAATCACTAAGCCCATGCTCTAGTGTAATTACCATCCGGGTCGTAGGTTGCCGATTGTTTGGAGGTATTAAAATAACGGGTCGTTCTTGGGTCATTCCCAAACCCTGAAAGATAGAGCCAGTTCCCGTAGTTACTGCACGGATCATAGTCTATCAATTGCTCTTCGAACCATTCTGCACCTCTTCTCCATTCAAGTCCAAGATCATTCACCAGGTAAGAAGCCACATTTTGTCTGCCACGATTGCTCATCCAGCCAGTTTCGCGCAGCTCATTCATATTGGCATTAATAAAAGAGTTGGAAGTCCTACCATTTTTCCACGCGACAAAGAGGCTTTCTGCATTTTCTGGTTCATGGATTGAGGGTCGTTCAGGGTGAATGCCGCGAGAATGAAAAATTTTAGCTCCGTGAAATCTTGCAGAAAATTGGAAAAAATCACGCCACAACAATTCAAATATAAGCCAATATGTGCTTTCATTTGATCCGTGCTTAGATTCATATTTTTTAATTTCCCAGTAAATTTCCCTCGGGGAAAGACATCCAATTGATATCCATGGTGAAAAACGGGACGAGAAATCTGGGCCACTGAGTTGATTTCGAGTCTCTTTATATTTAGAAATACAACCCTTCCGCCATATCCAATCCTTTAATCTTTTTTGGCCAGACAATGTACCGCCTTTGAATTTAAAACAACTATGCCGTGAAGGATTGCTCGGATAGAGTCCGAAGTCTTTAAGCGGTGGTAGAGTGGAAATTTTATGACATGAAGAATGAATCACATTTACTGAACCAACACAGGTATCAACCTGCCAATTTCCTTCGACTAATTTTCGAAACTTCGAAAATGTCTCAGGTAAGTTCTTAAATTCAAAGGGTAAATCTTTTAGATGTATTAAAGTTTTATTGTAGTCTGTTCGCAGGTGAACAATTTTGGAAAGGGAATTTTCAACCCCTTTTTCTTCCCAAGCATTTTCTTCGGAGAGGAAACAAATATCTGCCCCTACTTCTTCCATGAATATGGGAATCGCGTCTTCGATATTGCCCTGAGTAATATGTAAAAAACCACCAGCTTTACTGATGGTATGGCTTAAACCTAATACTGATTCCAAAATAAACTGAGCCCGGTGAATTGAGATTCTTCTTGGGTTTTCTGATTTCCATACCCTGTCCTCAAACGAATAAATTAGATAAAGCCTATCGCATTGATTTAATGCATTTTGCAAAGCTTGGTTGTCGTGCAACCGAAGATCATTTCGAAAACAAAATACACCAATCACCATTAAATCATTTCTACGATCTAGGTATGCCTAAGTAAAGTGAACCAAAATCAATCGCACAAACTAAATCAGAGTTTTACCAACTTCTTAAGACCGTGCAGATGAGGCACTGATTTCTTTTTTCAATTCCCAGTAATCTTTAATTCTGGTCCCTCCGTTTTTATCCATCGGTAAAATTTCGCAAATCCTTAGGTTTTCAGAGCCTACTGTAAATCGTTTAACTTTTCCTTGAGAGTCAAGTTTTTGGGGAAGACCGGCCCGCCCCGATATCTCAACGCATTCAATTAGGTCTTTCCCGTTGTAACCTTTTTCTAGGGAATCGCTGTAAAGTCCTTCGGGGTGTGTAAATCCAATTATTATACCAAATCGAATTCTACCCTTCGATGAATGCCTAATCACATCCCCTGGAAGGAATGAGTCAGGCTTTCGAATTCTTGATAAGTCGAGCTTTTTGCAATTTGCACTTTCAAGGGTAAAAAACTTGAGTTTGTCCCCACTATTGCTGAAGAAAGGAGATAGGTCATGACGATTAAGTTGCAAAACTTGGACTTTTTTTCGTTTTTCACCAAAAACTGCAACAATCTCTCCAAACCTCTTTGTACTGGTTACAGGTTTAATTTCCTCAACAATCATTCCAATCTCAAATCCCTTTGAGTTTGAGGATTGAAGGTTTTTGTCAACCATGGGGCAAATTGGTTGGGGACATAGTATATATCAATAGTCTTCATCTTAATTTAATTCAAAATAAAAAAACTTCAATTTGACTAAAAAGATATGGTATACCCCATACTTTGCTTGGGGTTAAGAGTTAATCATGAAAAAATAGTCTTTTATTCTAACTCCACCGTTTTGATCCATTGGTAGAATTTCGCAAAGTTTTGCATGCGATGGACCGATTTCAAATTTTATGATTTTCCCATCGTGATCTCTTTTCCTAGGTAATCCGGATCGTCCACTGATTTCAACGCACTCAATAACATCTTTTCCATTATATCCTTTTTCCCATGAATCACTGTAAAGTCCGTCTGGATGGTGAAAGCCTACGATTATGCCAAACCTAAAAGTTCCGGCTCTTCTGTGCCGAATAACATCTCCTAATTGAAAAACCTTTCTAGTTTTCATATTAAGCACATTTAGTTTTCTGCATTTTTCTCGTGCAGAGCTGAAGTAACGTAACCTAGAGAAGTTTCCACTGAATTTTGGAGTCAAACTTCTCGGAGTCAGTTCCAGAAGTTTTAATTTTGGTTTTTTGCCATCGGTAATAAAAACAATTTCTCCAACTCTTTTTTTTCCA
>CALKMX010000050.1 GCA_938091675.1 uncultured Opitutales bacterium | reverse complement strand
CCCCATCGGGTATCCATGACTGGGATTCGTGCCTATGGGCATTACGGGGAAACTCTTTTTTTAATCCCCTTCACCCTTAGCGGTACGCCCGAAAAGGAGGTTACCATCCGGGGAGATTTTTCCTGGTTGGCATGTTCCCGTACCTGTATGCCTGCCACTGCCAAGCTTTCGCTCACCATCCCCATGGTGGATAAATTGATCAAGGACAAACCCCTGGCTGAAAGGTTCCGTACCTTTTGGGACAAGCAACCCAGGGACCCTCCCGCTGCATGGGATTTTCAGGCCCATGCACTTGGCAAGTTTATCCATTTACAATTCCCCCGTGCTCTTTCTGGGCATGCCAGACCGATGGATTTTTTTGCCGAAGACCGGGTGGTCCTTTCCGACCAAACCCCGCAGGTACGGGAGCAGGAAGGGCGTTTGCAATGGCTCCTGAAAAAATCTCCCTGGGATCAATCACCCCCCGATCAACTGGCCGGTTTACTTGCCGTAGGGGAGGGGGAGGATTTGGTTCATTACCGGATCAAAATGCCGGTGCTCAAGGTCAAATAATATCAATTGCCCGGGTACCTACATCTCCTCGAGAGTCTCAATACCTAGCAAACCCAGCCCGGTAAGCAGCACCGACTGGGTGGATGCACATAGAAGCAGCCTGAGTTCGCGTGCCTCCTCCTCATCCACCATTACTTTTTCCTGGTTGTAAAAAGAGCTAAACTCGGTGGCCAGTTCGTACAGGTAGGTGCAGAGAAAGTGGGGTTTGAGCTCCCGGGTTGCCTGCTTCAGGGCAAGGGGGAAAAAGAGGAGCTTGCGGGATAGCTTTCTTTCGGGGTCAGATTCCGGCGGGCGGGCATTGGCAAATGAATCGGTTGGTTGGCGGTTCATTTTCCTAAAAATGCTATGGATCCGGGCAACGGCATATTGCAGGTAAGGGGCGGTATTTCCCTGCATTGCCAGCATTTTTTCCCACGAAAACACATAGTCGAGGGTACGGTCCTGGGAAAGATCCGCATATTTTACCGCACCCAGGCCAATTATTTCTGCCCTTCTCTTGACCTCCTCTTGGGGAAGGTCTGCGTTTTTTTGCCTGACCATCTCGGCTGCCCGTTTGATCGCTTCTTCCAGCAGATCGATCAGTTTGACCGGTTTTCCATCCCGCGTCTTGATCGCCTTGTTATCATCCCCCAGAATGGTGCCAAACCATACATGATCGAGCTTGGGCAGGGTCTTTTCTTCCGCCTCAAACCATTTGCCTGCGGTAAGGAACAACTGTTCAAAATGGTCCCGCTGCCGGCCATCAGTCACATAAATAATTTGCTCTGCCTGCCATTCCTTTTGGCGGTAGGACAGGGTGGCCAGATCAGTGGTTGCATAGTTGCTTGCCCCGTCCGATTTCCGGATAATAAAGGGCTGCTTGGCAAATCGCTTGTGCTCCGGGTGAAAGACCACCAGGGCACCGTCATCCTCCTGGCAGATATGGTGGCGGGTCAGTCCATGGTAAACATCGTCCACTTTGTCCCGGTAAAAACTTTCCCCCAGGGCATGGTCGAACCGTACATCGAGCAGTTCGTATATGTTGAGGAATGAGGACATGCTGATATCCCTAATTTTTTCCCACAGTTGCAGATTTCCCGGGTCTCCGTCCTGGAGTTTTACCAGTTCCTGCCTCGCCTGGGCGAGGGCAGCCTCATCCTCCTTTATCCGGGCGTTTCCCTGTCGGTATAGGTCCTCCAGCCTGGCAATCGGGTCGTCCCCCAGGTTGTCCAGCGAGACTGCCTCTTCTTTGATGGCCAGTAAAAGAATGCCAAATTGTGTGCCCCAGTCGCCCAGGTGGTTATCCCTGATTATTTCATGTCCCTGAAAGGCAAGGATACGGGCAATCGATTCCCCAATAATGGTCGAGCGGATGTGCCCGACATGCATTTGCTTGGCGGTGTTGGGGGATGAATAATCCACCACCACCTTGGAATGCTCTGCTGTCTGGGCAGCACTTTTTAGGTTTTCAGCCGGTCCATGCTCCCCGATCCACTTCAGGAGAAATTCTGGGGAAAGGGTAAAGTTGATAAAGCCCGGCCCTGCCAGTTCAACCGTCCAGTTGTCCGACCCGGGCAGGGCATCGATTAGTTTCTGGGCAAGTTCCCTCGGGTTTTTCCCCATTCTTTTGGCAAAGGGGAGCACTCCATTTGCCTGGAAATCCCCAAACCTTTCATCGGCGGACCTCGTCTGTGGCTCAAATAAATCGGTAAATTCATCAAGGGTGCTGGCGGTTTGCACAAGGAGATTGTCCAAGGCGGGGACGAGGTCAAAAGAAGTAGACATTTGGTATGCCTGTAAGCATGGATTGGCCATCTCGTCAAGACTGCTTCGCCGAAAAGGCTCGACAAAAAGTAGATTTTTAAATAGATAAGTTGCTTTGCACGATTTTTTCTAAATCCACAACTCAACCCCGAGTAAAGCTATGCCTAAGGCCAAAAAAGAAGCACCCTCATTCTCATACCTCATTGAAAAAAAGCGCGATGGTGGTGAATACACCGACGAAGAAGTACGCTGCATTGTCGATGCGATTTTAGACGAGGAAATGCCAGAGTTCCAGCAATCCGCCTGGATTATGACCAATTTCTTCAAGGGTATGTCCGCCCAGGAAATTGCCTACCTTGCCGAGGAGATGATGCTCTCCGGTGAGGTGATCGAAATGATGGATGTATCCCGTCCCAAGATTGAAAAATATTCAACCGGTGGGGTGGGAGACAAAACATCCCTCGTGCTTGGCCCCTTATCCGCAGTTGCCGGTGTGGCCATGCCCCTGATGAATGGGTATGACGAAGAGTTTCTCACTTCTAACAGCGAAAAGCTCAAGGCCATCCCCAACATCAAAACCAATTTGGACCTCGAAGATTTCCATGCCAAGGTACGCAAGCACGGTTGTGCATTTGCCGACCGGAACATAGAAATCTCACCGGTCGAAAACATTCTTTACGAATTGCGCCAAAAAATTGGTGCCATTCCTTCCATCCCCTTTATCACTGCCGGTACCTTGAGCCGCAAATTTGCATCCGGTGCCGAAGGAGTGGTCGTCGATGTGAAGTGGGGCAAGGGCTCCTTTATCCGCGACGCCGAGGATGCCAAACAGCTCGCCCGTTCCATCACCCGGGTCGGCCGGATCATGAAACGCCGCTGCGTGGCCCTGGTTACCGATAACAACCAGCCCCTTGGTACCTGCCTGGGTGCCTCGCTGGAGATTAAGGAAGCGATCGAACTGCTCAAGGGTGAAGGCCCGGAGGATTTACAGGACCTGGTCATGAAGCTGGGCATGGAAATCGTCCGCCTTGCCGGGGTTGCCGGTTCCACCCTTTCTGCCAAGCAGACAGTGCGCAAGCATTTGGAAGACGGATCCGCCCTCGAAAAATTTAAGGATATCGTGGCCGCCCAGGGTGGAGACACCAAAGTGATCGACGATCCCGAAAAACTCCCCAAGGCCAAACATGCCAAGAAATTGCCCGCTCCCAAGCGTGGTTATGTGCACACCATCGATGCTGGACAGTTGGCCCGTGGTGTACAAATTCTTGCTTATGGCACTGGGGATAAGTTCGATCCTGCAGTCGGAGTAGCCGAGCTTAAAAAGGTGGGCACCCAGATGAAACAGGGCGAACCCTTGATGATGATTCATTACAACGATGAAAAACGCCTCAAGGAAGCCATGGAATATTTCAAGGCTGCATACCGCCTGGCTCCCAAACGTCCAAACCCTGCCCCCCTTGTGGTCGAGCGGGTTGCGTAAGGAATCTTCTAGGATTTATTTCAACCAACAAAAAAGCCTCCCTTTCATCCGGGAGGCTTTTTTTGTGCCCGCTTTTTGCGGGTGCGAAAATTAAAGCAATCTTATACCCGTCCCTGGTAGGATCGGTCTTCGGTGCTTATCTTGATCACATCGTCCTTCTTGATGAAGAGGGGCACCTGTACGGTAATGCCCGAGGATATGGTCACCGGTTTTTGCACATTTCCAGCGGTGTCTCCACGAAGGGCATCGGGTGCCTCGATCACGGTCGCTTCCACCGATGCGGGCAGGTCCAGGCGCACCGCCTTGTCATCGACCAGTAAAATATCATAATTGTTTCCTTCCACCAAAAAGATCTCATCCTCCCCAATCATATCTTCGGAAAGAATGGTATCCTCATAAGTTTCCAGGTCCATGAAGTGAAACCCCTCATTGTCCTTGTAACTGTATTCCAGTTTCTGGGTAGTGGTGTGCAAAAATTCCACATTGTCAGTGGAGCGGAACTTGGTGGTGGTGGTCGCTCCATTGTGCAGGCTGCGCAGGGTGGTCTGTACAAATCCCGCCTGTCTGCCCTGGGTACGGTGTTGCATTTCCAATACGATATGGGGCGTGCCTTGGTAGAGGATTGCCCGTCCTTTACGAATTTCTGTGGGTGATGCCATAATACTTTGCTTCTCTTCTTTTTTGGTTAAAAAAATTTCTCCGGGATCGATCGGGTTGCACGATCATACCGAAGGTGTTAGTACATAATCCTTCCCCTGATCAATGACCACTCAAAATTCCACCCATTCTTTTGTCTCCTGGAACGTCAACGGCTTGCGGGCATGCCGCAAAAATTCCTTCGATCAATTTGTGGAGCAAATATCTCCTGATTTTCTCTGTCTGCAGGAAGTGAAATTAAACCCCGATGTCATCCCTGAGGAAGATTTTGGCTACGCCTTTACCACCTTCCACTTGGCCGAGAAAAAGGGGTACTCTGGCACCGCGATATTTTCCAAGGTTGAACCACTCTCCGTGGTGCTCGATCTGCCCGATTCTACCCACTCCGGCGAGGGCCGCGTCATCACCTGTGAGTACGACGGGTTCTATCTGGTCAACGCCTATGTGCCCAACTCCAAGGGCGATCTTTCCCGCCTTCCATACCGGTACGATTCCTGGGACCCTGCCATCCGCGAATATTTGATTGATTTACGGGCAAAAAAACCGGTGGTTTATTGTGGCGACCTCAATGTTGCCCACCAGGAGATCGACCTGGCCAACCCCAAGACCAACCGCAAAAATGCCGGCTTTACCGATGAGGAGCGCGAGGGCATGTCCAACCTCCTCGCCGAGGGCTTTCTCGATACCTTTCGCCACCTCCATCCCGACACCACCGGTGCTTATTCCTGGTGGTCCTACCGCGGGGGTGCAAGAGCCCGCAATGTTGGGTGGCGGATCGATTATTTCGTCACCTCCGATGATCTTGCCACCTCCATACGCGAAGCCACCATCCATACCGAATGGGCAGGGTCTGACCATTGCCCCGTTGGCTTAAGACTGGCCAAGGGATAGTACCCCACAAAATTTGGATAATTTCTGGGTTCTAAATGAGTACTTTCACCCCACGAAACGACCTGATTGAGCGTACCCTTGTGCTCGCTCAAAAAGGGTGGGGGACGACTCATCCCAACCCCATGGTAGGTGCCCTCATCGTGGAACATGGTATGGTCGTGGCCGAGGGTTGGCACCAGCAGGCGGGTGGTCCTCATGCCGAGGTTGCTGCCCTGCAAAATTTGGGGCGTAAACCAGAGGAAGGGGCAGAAATGTATGTCTCTTTGGAGCCCTGTTCCAGCACTGGTCGTACCCCGCCCTGTACCTCTGCGATTTTGAATGCGGGGATCAAAAAAGTGGTGGTCGGTGCAATCGATCCCGATTCCCGCCACGCTGGCCATGGTCTCGATCTTTTGCGTGAGCATGGGGTGGAAGTCGTGCTTGCCCCGCCCGAGCTGGGTGAGCGTGCCGCCCGCTTGAACTTTATTTTCAATCAATATGTCATCACCGGTCGCCTCCTGATCGCCCTGAAAATGGCGACATCTGCGAATGGCATGGTGGCAGAGCGTGCCGGTTATCCCAGTCGTGTTACCGGGGAAGCCGCCCGTGCAGATGTTATGCACTGGCGCCGCTTATTCCCTGCCATCTGTGTGGGTTCGGGCACCGTAATTGCGGATGATCCCTCGCTTACTGCTCGTTTGCCTGAGGGCGATTGGTGCCCCGTCCGTTT
>CALKMX010000049.1 GCA_938091675.1 uncultured Opitutales bacterium | reverse complement strand
TATGTTCTTCTTCGTCCTGAGTATTTTCAATTTTGCTGAGCAATTCAGCGGCCAATGCCCGTTGCTGTTGAACTAGTTGTACATTCCGCTGAAATTCTTTATTGGCATCAATAGTGTTCAACGAAGCTACTTTAACTAGCTTCAATTTAGCAGCACCAGTAGATTCAGAATCTTGAGCACCAAGAAAGAAGGTGGCGGATATGCTTAAAAAGGAGATTAATAGATATTTTTTATGAATCATAAGAAAGTCCAATAAAGTTAAGCATCAAAAGATACAAACATTTTTGACCTCTTAGAAAAAAAGCTGAATTCAAAATCCAATTTTAAAAAGGCTGACAGTTATTTAAACAGTACTGGTTAAGAGAAAAGTTCGAAAAGGTGCTTCAAATTCTCTTGTCGAGATTGTCAGTCGATTATTTTATGTAATAGCAATGTTAGTACACACTGTTTTATTTTGGTTAAAAAAAGGCCTTTCGTTTGAGGAAAGAGATACCTTCCATAAGGAGGTGAAGGCTCTGGGAGCCATCTCTTCGGTTGATCAGTTGTTCATTGGCCAACCGGCTGGCACGACCAAACGGCCGGTCATTGATGACACATACGATTATTGCCTGACCGTTATGCTTGAGGATGTCCCCGCACATGATGCCTATCAGGAAGACCCTATCCACTTGGAATTTATCAAAAACTGTTCCCACATGTGGGAACGGGTAAAAATATACGACGCCGAGTAGGATTCCTGGACGACCGCCAGCTTAACTAGGCAGATAAACCAAGTTTCTTGGCTTCTTCCGGATTCTCCCGAAGTGCCTGCTTAAATTCATCCACGTCAAAATCAGCAACGATAAAGTCACCGTTTTTCAGGGTTGGCGTTTTAGACTGCCCGCTAACCTTTTCAAGCTCTGGCATACGGGATGGATCGGTTCTCACATCGATCAATTCCAACTCAAGCCCGACCTCAGAAAAATATTTCAGGGCATCCTCGCACCAGGGACAACCCTGCTTAACATATAAAATTGGTTTACTCATGATTTCTGTTTATTCCCTTTGCCATGATTTCGCAATGCACATGTTTTAAATCCAAGGCTTGTCGCAGGTCTACAGAGAGAACATGATTGAGATATCCAAAATGGCTAAACGCAAAACTTCCCCCATCAGTCAGTCTGATAATATTTTTGTCAAAGGAGCACGGGAGAACAACCTCAAAGGTATCACCGTTTCCATTCCGCGGGGAAAATTGGTGGGGGTGACGGGCGTGAGCGGGTCCGGCAAGTCCTCACTCGTTTTTGATGTCATTGCCGCGGAAGGACACCGGAAATATGTCGAGAGCTTATCCACTAAAGCCAGGCAGGCCCTGGAAAAAGTATCGAAGCCAGATGTTGATTATGTGGAAGGATTGTCGCCTGTTCTTTCGATTGAACAATTATCCGCCCGTTCTGCCGGTCCAAGAAGTACGGTAGCCACGGCCACAGAAATTGCAGACTATGCACGGTTGCTCTGGGCGACTGCCGGTACGCCCCATTGCCCGAAAGATGGTGCACCCGTTACCCGAAAGTCACTCGACATATGGGTGGAGGAATTAATCGAGAAAGGATTAAACAAACGGATGATTCTTTTGGCTCCATGGATGAAGGCAAAAGCATCGGTCCTTCGGGAAGAAGTGGAAAGCCTGGAAAGGCGTGGGTTTCAAAGGTTACGCATAAATGGGGAGATCAAACGGCTGGATGCTCACGACCTTATTCCGTCTGCCACGAAAGGAAAAGAAATCTGCGTAGATCTTGTCATTGACCGGTTGGTCATCAAGCAAGATACCCGTAGTCGATTGGCAGATTCCCTGGAATTAGCATTTGAGGAAGGGGATGAACATGCGATTGCCCTGATAGAACAGGAAGATGGCAAATTGGTTGAAACTCCCCTTTCCCAGGGATTTGCCTGTAATCAATGTGGGTCAACCTACCCTACCCCTACCCCCAAGTTATTCTCATGGAATCATCCCGATGGTGCATGCTCGACCTGTGGGGGACTGGGGGAAGTTCTTCGCTTTCGGGAGGATCTGATTATTCCGGACCCATCCCTTTCCTTAAATAAGGGTGCAGTTAAGCCCTGGCGTTTGGGATCCCGGAAAATGATCAACCTGAGAAAAAATATCCTTAAAGCACTCTCCGAGCAGGCGGGGTTGAGCCTTACAGTTGCCTGGGAAAAATTACCCCAGGATATACAGTCATTCTTGCTCCACGGAAGCCCAGATCTTTCCTACGAGCTAAAATTGGAGTACGGGCGGGGGAAAAAAGCCAAGCTTCAGCCTTTCCCAGGCATCCTGCATGATCTGGAGGAAACCATGCGTTTCACAACCAGCGATAATTTGCGGGCAAAACTACTCACTTTTCAATATGGAACTGGTTGTGGGGAATGTAACGGTAGCCGGTTGTCTGCTTATTCTCGCTCGGTACTGCTTGCTGGTTGTTCTCTCGAAGATTTTTTCTCCTGGTCCGCTGCTCAGGCCTGGAAGTTTATACAACAAAAAGCACGCAAAGATGAGGCCTGTTTACAAGTGGAGGATGCCCTTTACGGGTTGGAGCAGAGGTTGGGGTTTATTAACGAAGTGGGACTTGGCTATTTAGGTTTGGACAGGCCCTACCGCAGCCTAAGTGGAGGCGAGGCCCAACGGGCACGACTGGCCACACAACTGGGGATGGGCTTGGTGGGGGTAATCTATGCTTTGGACGAACCAAGCGTAGGATTGCACCCGGCAGACCATGACCGTCTGATTGGGGTTTTGCACGGCTTGCGGGATCGGGGGAATACAGTGCTTGTGGTGGAGCATGACGCAGAGACCCTGCTGGCATGTGACCATTTGATTGAAGTTGGGCCAGGACCCGGAACAGATGGCGGACACTTGGTCTTTGATGGATCCCTCAAGGAGTGCATGAAATCCGACACCAGCAGGAGCGGTCCATTTTTAGCAGGTAAGGAATGGATCGAAAGAAATGGCGCGATCAAGAAACCAGGCAAGCAAGCGGTTGTGGTCAAGCAAGCCCGGGCAAATAATTTACGCAAACTTGATGCTACCTTTCCAGCCGGTTTACTGACGGTGGTATGCGGAGTATCTGGATCGGGTAAAAGCTCACTGGTTAACGAAGTTCTTGCCAAATCTGCCGCTCATTTGCTTCACAGGTCCAAGCAGCTACCAGGAGCTCATGGCGGCATAGAAGGTTTGGAAAACTTTGATCAGGCAGTGAGGATTGACCAGTCCCCCATTGGGAAGAGCCCGCGCTCCAATCCGGCCACTTATGTAAAATTGTTTGATCAATTGCGGGTTCTTTTTTCCAAGTGCTCATTGAGTAAAATCCGGGGATATGGACCTGGCCGTTTTAGTTTTAACATACCCGGCGGGCGGTGCGAAAGGTGCAAAGGAGATGGGTTGGTAAAGCTCGATATGCAATTTCTCGCAGATGTTTATGTGGAATGCGAAAGTTGCCATGGAAAACGCTACAACCGTGAAACCCTGGAGGTTCGCTACCGGGGAAGAAACATCTCAGAAGTGCTGAAATTAACCGTGTCGGAAGCAAAGGAATTATTTGCTAAACATCCCCCAGTAATAAACAAGCTGGAAACCTTGGACGCGGTCGGACTGGGCTACCTCAAGCTTGGACAGGCCGCAAACACCCTGTCCGGCGGCGAGGCTCAACGGCTGAAACTATCTCTGGAACTAAGCAGGAAACAAAGCGGACGAACCCTCTACTTACTGGATGAGCCTACCACTGGCCTGCATTGGTTGGATGTGCAACGGTTGCTCGATTTGCTCTTCAAACTCAGGGATAGTGGCAATACCTTGGTGGTGATCGAACATAACCTGGATGTAATTCGCCTGGCAGATCATGTGATTGAGATCGGTCCGGCTGGGGGCAAAGCTGGCGGAAGACTAATTTTCGAGGGCCCTCCGGATAAACTTGCCGGAGCAGATACACCCACGGGGAAATTTCTTGCCAAGCACCTCTCTCCAACCGCATAAATTCTTCCGTGCAAGACGACAGGCAGCAAAGTTTGAACCCGGAAGAAGAGCAACCGGACATGCTTAGCATGAAAAGAAGCTCTTTTTGGCAACTATGGAAAAGACGGGCCTTGTTGCTCATCGCCCTGCTCATCCTGCTTGTCCCTCTCTACGGCACTTTTGAACCCTTATTTGAATTTATTCTTTTTGCCGTCTCATTGGCCACGCTTACTTTTCCTATCTTTTTCGTACCAATCAAACGCTTTGCCCAAAAGCTTTTGCCCGGTATGCATGATCAAAGATTATCCGAGGTATGTGCGGTTCTGTCAACCCTCTCCCTGCTACTTGTGCTGCTATCCCCGCTTTTTTTATTGTTGTGGGATGCATCCGGGGAGAAAGAAGGATTGCTCGAAGTCGTATGGTCCCTGGCATTGGGTGAAGAGTCGGCCAAAAATACCCTGCTACGGGGTGTCTCTGCACAGATTCAACAAATCCAAACTATTTTCCCCCGTCTACCAATCGATGAAAATAAAACCCTGGAATTTGTGGCAAACTTGGTGGGAGACACCAGGGAATTTTCCGGTACTTTCATCGAGTTTCTTTTTAAAGGAACCCGGGGCTTTGTGGCAGAACTCGCCCTTGCTCTCATTGCACTTTCTTTTCTCTATGCCCATGGGAGTAATTTTATTAAAAGTGCTCTGAAAACTGGAGGGTTTAGCCCTGAAGAATCGGCCACCTGGTTTCAGTTACATCGTATGATTACCCTGCGCCTGCTTAACGACACCGTGCTTACCTCCCTGATCCGGGGAATTGCCATGGGTATGGTTGCACATTTTGTGGGAGGATTTGTCTTCCTGCCCATATTTATCATTGGTTCATTTGTGGGGCTAGTACCAGTTGTGGGAAGTGCTATGGTATGGCTGCCAGTATCCTCCATTATTTGGGGTCGAGGAGAGCCAACCACTGCGGTCATGGTAGCCTTGCTCTGTATTGTATTAAATTATTTAATCAGCCGTGCCCGGGCCGGTATGGGCAGGAAATTGCACGAGCAAGGGGCATGGTTAAGCTTTATGCTCTTTCTTGG
>CALKMX010000048.1 GCA_938091675.1 uncultured Opitutales bacterium | reverse complement strand
CGGCAGGTGTGGTGGTTGCCAAAGTGGGAACCGCCACGGTCTCGCCTGCCGAAATCCTCTCTCTGTCGTAATTAATATGGCCAAGCAACGGGCCTTATTTTTGGATCGTGATGGCACGCTTATTCGGGATGCCCATTACCTTAAAGACCCTGAAAAACTTGAAATTATTGAAACTGCCGGTCCGGCTTTGCAAAAAGTCAAAGAGGCCGGTCTTCTTCTTTTTATGCATACCAATCAATCCGGGATTGGGCGTGGGTATTATGAGTGGGCGGATGTGCACGCATGCAATGCCAGAATGTATCAGGAATTCGGATGGTCGGCGGATTTGTTTTGCGAGGTTTGCATAGCTCCGGAATCTCCTGAGGAAGTCGGGGGGTATCGTAAGCCATCCCCTAAATTCGAGTTGGAAATGATCGAAAAATTTGATTTGTCACCATCATCCTGCTGGGTGATCGGGGATAAGTGGATTGACCCTCAAACCGCCCTCAATAGCGGGATGAACGGTGCCCTTGTTCGAACCGGCAAACCGATTGATCCGTCTCTGGAAGAAAAAGCCTCCAGGCATGGGGTGAAAATTTTTGATGATCTTGCTCAATTTATTAGTTTGGAACTGAAGCTATGACAGATCCAATCCTACCAAGCCCCTGGGATTTGCAGGAAGATAAGCTGCATGCAGATTGCCGGATTTTTGAGGTTCGCAAACAAACACTCAGGCGGCGGTCCGATGGGGTGGAAGGAGACTTTTATGTGCTTAATACCAATGACTGGGTAAATGTGCTCGCCCTGACCAGTGAGGATGAACTGGTGCTCGTCCGTCAATTCCGCTATGGGAGCAAAGAGTTTTCCCTGGAGCCACCCGGTGGGGTGGTGGAAAAGGGCGAGGATCCAATGGTAGCAGGGTTGAGGGAGTTGCAGGAGGAAACCGGTTATGTGGGGGAAAATGCCGAGTTGCTGGGAATTGTGCGCCCCAATGCGGCGATTCTCTCCAACCGTTGCCATGTAATTCTGGTTCGCAATGTCAAAAAGACTGCCTTGCTCAACTTCGATCAGCACGAGGAATTGGTCACCGAACTTTTTCCAGTTAGAGAATTAAAAGAAAGGGTGAGGGCAGGGGAGATTACCCACTCAATTGGACTGAATTCCATTTTGATGCTTTTATTGAAACTGGATTTGTAAGACCTGCCCGGGTTTTCTTTCATCAATCTTGCAAGCTGTACCTTCTTTGCGTCTTTACCCAGTTATTCACAATTGATAGTGTGTTGGATTTATGAGTGACTTACTTGCCATGATTCAGGAAACACGAGACCCCAACCCGGCGTCTTTAGCAAAGGTGTTGGGCCGTTCTGTGGATGAGATAGAGGGTGAACTTCAAACCCTGAAAGATAACGGTTCTTTGCTCGGTTGGGTACCCCTGGTTCATCCGTCCAAGACAGACGGGGATCAGGTGCGTGCGGTTATTGAAGTAAAAATAAGCCCTGAGCGGGAGGGCGGGTTTGACCGTTTGGCCCACCGGATTTCCAAGTTTGAGGAGGTGGAAGCCTGTCATTTAATGTCTGGAGCTTATGATTTGCTGGTGATTGTCAGAGGCAAAAATCTGCACACAGTTGCCAGTTTTGTTTCTGAACGACTCGCCACCATTGAAGGTGTCCTTTCCACGGCCACCCATTTTCTGCTCCGCCCCTACAAGGAACACGGACATCTGCTTGGCAAAGATGGAGACAATTCTGAAAAGCCCGCCGTCAGTGCTTAATTGCTGATGAACCCGCAGGAATACATTGCCGAGCATGTGCAGGGATTACCCAGGTCTGGAATCCGGGATTTCTTCGCCATTGTATCGGAGATGCCACAAGCCATTTCCCTGGGCATTGGAGAGCCGGACTTTGTCACTCCCTGGAAAATCCGGGAATCCTCCATTTTTGCTCTTGAGCGTGGAAAGACCTCATACACCGACAACCGTGGACTGCTTTCCTTGCGCCAGGAAATTTCCACTTATGTGGAAAAGCATTTTGGCCCCACTTACGATCCCAGAAGTGAAGTCCTGGTAACTGTCGGGGTATCCGAGGCTATCGATATTGCCCTTCGGGCTCTGCTTAACCCGGGAGACAAAGTGCTCTATCATGAGCCCTGTTATGTATCTTACGCCCCCAGCATTTCCCTGGCTTTTGGACAGGCAATCCCTGTGGCCACCAACCCGGATGATTCCTTTGCCCTGGACCCGGATGCCTTTGAGCAAGCCTGGGAACCTGGGTGCAAGGTATTGATGCTTAACTTCCCCACCAATCCGACCGGGGGGACTGCGGACCGGGAAAAACTGGAAAAGCTGGCAAAATTTGCGGTTGAAAAAGACCTGATTGTCATCAGCGATGAGATCTATGCCGAATTAACTTATGAGGGGGAACATCTTAGCATTGCTGCCTTACCGGGCATGCAGGAGCGTACGATCTTTCTACATGGATTTTCCAAGGCATTTGCCATGACCGGATTCCGGGTGGGCTTTGCCTGCGGTCCGGATTGGTTGATTGATGCGATGATGAAAATTCACCAGTATTGCATGATGTGTGCCCCCATTCTCAGCCAGGAAGCGGCAATTGAAGCCCTGCGCCATGGCTCAGAGGATGTCGCCCGGATGCGCGAACAATACGCCAAGCGACGGGACTTTGTGGTTCGACGCTTTAACGAGATGGGCCTTCATTGCCACCTTCCCCGTGGTTCCTTTTATGCATTCCCTGCAGTTTCTGCGAGCACCGGGTTGGACGAGGTGGAGTTCTGCCACCGCCTGTTGCGGGAAGCGGAAGTGGCGGTGGTTCCAGGCACGGCATTCGGACCTCATGGCGAGGGTCATGTACGGGCCAGTTTTTCCACATCCTACGAAAAGCTGGTCAAGGCTACAGACCGGATGGAACGCTTTGTCGACCAGGTGCGTGCGGATGGAGAATCCATCCCTGCGGCCGGGTAAGGCGTGGGCAATAATTATTTTTTTGGGTGAATCCTAGTATTGCCATTGTGGGCCGGCCAAATGTTGGTAAAAGCCGGTTGTTTAACCGCTTGGCCGGTAAGCGGATATCCATCGTTCATGACCGTCCGGGTGTCACCCGCGATGTGGTCGTGGCGGATAGTCCCCAGGGCTATGTGCTGATGGATACCGGAGGGATTGGGATGCTGCCGGAAATGACTCCCGCGGACATCCAGAATGCCACCGAGGACCAGGCCCAGTTTGCCATTCAGGCAGCTGATTTGCTCTTATTTGTGGTCGATGGGCGGGCAGGACCCTTGCCTCTGGACCAGACCCTTGCCCAGAAATTCCGCAAGATGGGAAAGCAGCCCATTCTTGTCGTCAATAAAATGGACGATCCGGAAGATGATTATTCCTTTGAGGAGTTCAAGCGGCTTGGTTTTCCCCGCCAAATCAGGATCTCTGCAGAGCATGGGCATGGAGAAGAGCAGCTCTTGGAATTATTTCAGGATATCCTTCCGGCACCGGTTTTGCCATCGGCTCAACCGGAGAACCTGCGTACCCGCATCGCCTTTATTGGACGGCCCAATGTGGGGAAGTCCTCGCTCTGTAACCGCTTGCTTGATATGGAGCGTTTGATTGTAAGCGATGTTCCAGGAACCACCCGTGAGACGGTGGAGCTGAATTTGGATTACCAGGCAGAGGGAAGCGATGAACCCTGGAAATTCCGTTTGTTCGATACCGCTGGATTGAAGCGGCGCAACCGGGTGGATACCTCGCTTGACTACTTTTCTTCAGTCCGAACCAAACATGCAATCGAGGAGACCGAAGTGGTCTTTCTCGTGCTGGATGCCCGGGAAGGGGTGACCAAGCAGGACAAATTACTCGCCGGTCATGTACTGCAGGAAGGAAAAGGCTTGGCTATTCTGGTAAATAAGTGGGATCTCGCCTTGGACGGATTCCGTAAAGATCCCTTGCCTGGCTATGAGGACGAGCATGCTTTTCGCAAAGCTTATCTGCAGTCGGTGCGGAAGGAGTTTGTGTTCCTTCCAGACTCTCCCATTTCCTTCGTATCCGCAAAGTCAGGATATGCGATCCAGGATTTTTTACAGGTTGCCAAAGATCTCGATGCACGGATGGAAAAAAGTATTTCCACATCTGCCCTCAATAAATTGATTGGAGATATGTTTGAGCACCGCCCGCCCGCCAAAGTGAAGGGCAAACGGTTTAAAATATTTTACGCCGTCCAGGTGGAAAAACGTCCATTCCGGATTAAATTATTCTGCAACCGGGAGCACAAATTGGATGAGCCCTACCGGCGTTACCTCGAAAAAGGGATACAAAAAAGATTTGGTCTGTCTGGATGTCCCTTGAAGTTTTCTCTGGCGGGCAAAGAAGCCCGCTACCAAGAGGACAAAAAATCCGCCACAGGATGACTTTTTAAAATCAGCCCAAAATTTTTGCTCAAGACCGTCCGCTCATTGGACGGTTTTTTGTTTTCCGATAAGGAATTTTGACGCTGTGAAAAATTCCTGCTATTTCCCTCTTTAAAGATTATGACGGAAACCCATCGAAACCTAGCCTTTTTTGGATCCGACGCTATTGCGATTCCCTGCCTGCATGCTTTAATGGAAAACGATCAGGATTGGAAAGTGGCTGCTGTTCTCACTCAGCCTGACCGCCCCTCAGGCCGTGGTCGTAATCTTCAACCAAACCCGGTTAAAAGTTGGGCGCTTGAACATGGCATCCCTGTTAGGGATCCTGAAAAACCGACTCATCATGAGGTGCAATGGTTAAAAGAATTAAAAATCGACCTGACCATGGTTATGGCATACGGCCATATCTTAAAGGAGGAATTTTTAAATTATGCTCCTCTGGGCTGCTTCAATCTTCATGCATCTCTTCTGCCAAAATATCGCGGCGCATCTCCTGTGGAAACGGCCATAGCGATGGGAGAAGTGCAAACCGGCGTTACCTTGATGCAGGTAATCCCACAAATGGATGCTGGACCAATGATTGATTGTGAGCCCGTAGACATTGGCATGGGGGACACCGGTCAGCAAGTGCGCCAGAAAATTGCCCAAGCTTGTATTCCTCTGCTTGGAAGATCCGTGCCGAATTTACTCTCTGGCAAGTATCCATTACTCGAACAGGATGAAAACCAGGCAACCTATTGCCGGAAATTATCCAAAGCAGACGGCCAACTGAACTTTCGGTTGTCTGCAGATGAGCTGGTCTCCCGTTCACGGGCTTTTGCGAGCTGGCCGGGATGCTATTTCGTTCATCAGGACAAGGTTTTGCGGGTGGGGAAGATGAACAAGTTCCCCCATGACCTCTCCTTAGAACCGGGGCAAAGAAGTTCAACCAAGGAGAATTCGTTAATCATTGGAACGGGAAATGGATCGGTGGAGATTTTGGAACTGCAAAAGCCTGGTGGTAAAATGCTTCCCATCGCAGATTTTTTGCGCGGATATGCCATCCACAAAGAAATCACATTTCCCTCGCCATCAGACCAAATCAGTTTGATTCGAACAGAAAAGGAATCTTCTTTTAAAAAGATTTCTTGATTCTATCGGCTTGCTCCGTAACTTATAAGTTGTGGAGTTTATGATGGGTAAAGCAAAGCCTTCGGTTTTTGCGTTTTTGTTGGCGTTGTCTACAATGTCTGCTTCGCAGAGTCTTGGGCAAACCGATCCCAAAATAATACTGGCCAATCTTAAGCAGGATCTCGAACTTGTAAACCGAGAGGTCAGTGGATTGCGGAGCGAGGTTGAGATGCTCAGGCGTGAAAATGCACAACTTCGTGTGGCCATGGAGCAAGCAAACCGGGCAGGCAATCAACCAGACCAGACCGGGCTTGTTCTTGAGTTGCAAAACCGTTTGCAGGTGCTCGATCTCGCATTCAAGCAAAGCGAGCGTGCACGGTCGGGTATGCAGGAAGAAATAAACAAGAAATTTCAGCAAATCATCGAGCAAATGAACCGGGGGTTTGAACAGGTTACCAGTACCAATTTATCCTCACCTTCCGCTAAAGAACCTGCCTTTTCCAATGACTATCCCAGAAATGGATTTGTTCACAAAGTGGAGAAGGGCGAGACCGTCAGTAGTATTGCCCAAAAGTATAAATCCAAGGTTTCATGGATAATTAATGCCAATCAAATCGCAGATCCTACCAAGGTTTTTGTAGGTCGTGAACTTTTTGTCCCCCAACAATGAGATTTTTACAAAGATGAATATGCCAACGCGGAAATTAGGCCGTGGGTTGGGAAGTTTGATTGCCGGGGGAGGGCAGAGTTCTTCTGTTACCGTTCCTTCTCCTGCCGTTGCTGAGGGAACTGAGATTCCTGACCCCATGCCCCTGGATGATTCCTTGGAAAAGGATCGTGTGCCATCAATCACTCCCCATAATCAGCTTGAGGAAATTTCGATCGAGCAAGTAGTTGCCAACCCTCATCAACCGCGTAAGGTGATCGACCCGGAGGCGGTAAGGGAGTTGGCATCAAGTATTGAATCCGAGGGTCTGCTCCAACCCATTGTGGTCCGCCCGGTTGACAACGGGTATGAATTGATTGCGGGAGAGAGACGTTTGCGTGCCCATCAGTATCTTGGCCGGGCTACGGTTTTGGCCCGTATCCTTGAGGTGAGCGATCTTTCGTCTGCCAGCCTTTCGCTGATCGAAAATTTACAGCGCGAAGAACTCAACCCCGTGGAAGAAGCGATGGGTTACCAATCCCTAATATCCGATTTCAAGCTAAGCCAGCAGGAAGTTGCTCAAAAAATGGGCAAAAGCAGGTCTCACATTGCAAACCTGCTGAGACTCCTTCAACTGGATGGCGAGCTTAAGAGATTGCTCGCAGATGGCGAACTATCCGTTGGGCATGCCAAGGTTTTACTCAGTATTGAAGATCCAGAACGTCGTTTGTCCATGGGTCGCCAAGCGGTGTTGGAAGGTTGGACCGTACGCCAGATTGAAGACACACTGGCAAAAGGCTCAATTCTTGTTGGGGCACCCATCCCAAGGAAGTCCCCATCCTCTCTCCTGTATAATGATTTGGCTGAGTCAGCCTCTCGTACAATTGGGAGGAAGGTTAAAATAAAAGCTAAGTCCAAAGGGGGAGGGACGGTGTCCTTTTCCTTCAAGGACGAGCCAGACCTGCAAAGCTTTCTGGCAAAGCTGGAAAGTTAATCATTCGTACCGTTTCGCCCCTGCTGGGGAAAGAAGGTTGCTTTTTAGGTCTTTTTTTTCATCATGGGAATCAAATATTCATTTATCCATGATCGTTTTCCTGACCACTCTTTTGATTTTATTGTGCCTCGCTGTAGTGCTTCTGATTTTGATTCAGCGTACTTCAGGCGGAATGGGTTCTGCTTTGGGCGGTGGTGCGACTGATCAGTACCTTGGTGCCGGTTCGGCAGCCCAGCTCTCCAAGCTCACCGTCTGGGCAATCCTCTTTTTCTTTATCTTATCCTTTGCCCTGTATGCCCTTTATCAGAGAGATGCAGGGATTGAAAATCAGCTTTTACGCTCAGGGAATGCGGTCCCTTCCCTCTTACCAAGCGATCTCTCGATACCTGAAGAAGGCTCTGCTGGTCTTGATATTGAAGGGTTACCCTCAACGGAGCCAACTGATGTTGCTCCGGTTTCTGTACCCGTTGAGATCCCAGGAACTCCCGCCGCTGCACAACCTGCTACTCCGGGTAATTCCAGCAAATAGCTCACCTTAAATTCTTTCAGGTAAACTAGTGAAGCTTCGTGGATGGCTTCTATTTCTTTTTAGTTCGGCAGTTATATTCGCTCTTCCTGTTCAGGGACAATCTGGGTTTCCGGCCCGGGGTTTTTCCTCTATTCTCAACGACTCACAGGCAGATGAAAAACTCTATGCTTTTAGGCAGGCTTGTTTTCCTGATCCTAAAGATCAAGTCTATCATCAGGCATATGTGTATCGATTTCAGTTCATCCATTATCCCAAGACCGGAAAGCCTGTAATAGATAGTGGATTGCTTTCTGGGCCTTCTCCAGACTCTCCAATTTTTCGGATCGATCTACTGGCTGGTCCTCAAAACACTCAACCAAAATTTTCATTTCTGCTCCTCAGGAACTTTGAGAATCCTAAGGCGTGGATGTTTAATAAAGCGAACCAAGCGGTGAAAACTTTATCACCCATGGATTGGTTGCAGCCTTGGAAAGAAAAGGTCAATCATACGCCTTTCGACTTGTTGATGCCCTTTATCACCTGGCCGGCAGAGTATGAAAAATCTGGCAGGGTTTGCGGTCGGCCGGCTCACTTATTTGTATTTACCCCACCTCAAGGCAGTCCGTTCACTGCCTCTTCCATACATTCCATTCGTCTATCGATTGACGATGCGTACAATGCCCCCTTACGGATTGAGCATATGGATGGCGGACTTCTTCCTGCCCGTGTCTTTTCCCTGCAAAGTTTTAAAAAAATTGATGAACGATGGCTGGTCAAAGCCATAGATGCGAAGGATAGAGACTCTGGTTCACGTACCCGGTACGAATTACAGGCAGCAGCTCATGGGCTTGACCTGCCACAATCCATCTTTCAACCAAACGGGCTTGAACAAGCAATCAATCTTTCACCTATCTCTTTCCAGTCTTTATAAGAACATAATCTGACTGAATCATCTTGCCCGTTCCCCACTTTCCTTTTTTCCTCTCCCATCAAAAACATGAGCTCTCATTACTTATCCCCATGGGCGAAAAATATCGCTCCTTCTCCCACCCTGGCAGTTGATGCCAAAGCCAAAGCCCTCAAGGCGGCAGGCGAAGATGTCTGCGGTTTTGGAGCGGGCGAGCCCGACTTTGATACACCTGAATTTATTAAGGATGCATGTGCCCGGGCTTTAGCCGAGGGGAAAACAAAATATGCAGCGGCTCCCGGTTTGCCCGAGCTGCGGCAGGCATTGGCCGATCAATATCATAACTACGGAGTATTAGCCGATGCCAATCCGGCTCAGGTGGTGGTCAGCCCTGGAGGTAAATACTCCTGCTACCTTGCCATTCTTGCCACTTGTGGTCCTGGGGACGAAGTTCTTATTCCTGCTCCATTCTGGGTAAGCTATCCCGAAATGGTAAAGCTTGCCGGTGCCACCCCTAAGATTGTTTTGGCCGGGGATGAACAGGGCTTCAAAATTACCCCGGGACAAATAGAAGATGCCCTTACTCCGGCAACTAAATTGCTTATTTTAAACAGTCCCTCCAATCCTACCGGGTGTCTCTACGACCGTGCAGAAATGGAGGCGATCATGGACCTAGCAATCCGTAAAGATTTGTTGGTGATGTCGGATGAGATATACGAATATTTGCTTTATGATGGTTCCATTCATCACCGCCCGGCCTCTTTCTCCAAGGAAGCCCAGGAACGGGTCATCACCGTTTCAGGTTTCAGTAAGACCTTTTCCATGACCGGATGGAGGCTTGGTACCTTGGTGGCCAACCCAACTATCGCCAAGGCGGTTGCCAATTTACAGAGCCAGACGACGTCCAATGCCACCACCTTTGCCCAATATGGAGCCCTTGCCGCAGTACAAAACTGGGAGGCGGCCATGCAGGCCGTGCAGGATATGCTGGTACATTTTGACCGCCGTCGCCTGCTTCTGCTCGATGGTTTGAATGCGATTCCTGGGATTGAGTGCTTACGGTCGCAGGGTGCGTTCTATCTCTTTCCCAAAATCTCTTCTTTTGGCCTGAGCTCTGAGCAATTTTCGGACAAGCTTTTGGAAAACGAAAAAGTGGCGGTGGTTTCCGGGCATGCATTTGGGGCAGATGGATACATTCGTTTGAGTTATGCAACTTCGGATGAAGTTATATCTAAGGGAATCTCCAGACTGGAGAAGTTTTGCAGTTCCCTGTAAGCCAATTGAGAAATTGGCTGATTTAATATTTTCTTGACCTTATTGCGTACTTGTTTTCCAAATTCGGGATGAGAAATTTTGTACTACCCA
>CALKMX010000047.1 GCA_938091675.1 uncultured Opitutales bacterium | reverse complement strand
GCACGGTTAGAAGCCAGAACCAATAATCCATTCGCCATCGCTTCTGGGATAACATTGGGTATACCGTCCCTATCCCCATTGGACGAAACAATACCGGTGAACAATAGGGCATCACTCTGAAGATAAAATTTCTCGATTTCAGGTTCATTCATATGGCCCAGCAAATTTACATTTTTGTCGAGACCACTGAGCTGAATCTGCCGTCTGATCTCATTCTCTAAAGGTCCACCTCCGATCATATTTAAGGTGAAAGGAACCTCGCTAAACTTTAAGGCCTGGAGGATTTTGAGCAGTAGGAAATACCCCTTTTTCTCGACCAAACGACCGACAGAAAGAAGGCTAAGTTTATTTTTTTGGACAAGTTCGAAATTTTCCCGGGAAGGGAACGGTTTTAGGCTTCGGTGAATTAACACCAACTGCTCTTTTTTGGTGCCAAGCAAATTTAGCCTGTTTGCGGTTGATTGGGAAGAGGTGCGGACAAATCTTGTACTCTTCAACTTCAGGGCCAACAACCAGTCTCCCCCATTACGAAAAACATCGTAGGCATGGGCACCCATGGAAAAACGGACATCCGTTAACAGGCTTATCCCAAGGGCCGCAGTTGCCGGCATTGTTGCCCAGACTGCGTGAAGTCGCTCATAATTTGCCTGCTTAAAACTTTTTGCCTGGATCAGGGCAAAGGCGAGGCCGAGAAAAGTTTCATTCCAATTCTGTAGGTTTGGACAGGGAGTTTTCCACAAATGAGATAGAATCAACTTGAAAACCGTGGGTCTCTTCCATGCCCAATAAGGGATCCAGAAAATCAGGCGTAATAGGCTGGATAAGGGAAAAAGGTTAATCCGTAAGCCTTCCCAACTCCTTGCCCCTTTCCAAATGGAAAAGACTGCAGGAGTAAGTCCTAATTCCTGAAGCTGGCTTAATTCTCGCCGGACAAAAGTCTCGGTTGGTCTTGGGAAAGTGGCATAAAGAAAAGCTATCTTAGTCAACTTGATTGGAATTCAGGTTTGTAACTAACAAAACTTTAAGGTTTTCAACCTTTTTCGTCCGGGACACTACTTGATATAAGTTTAGACGAATCGCTTTCCGATACACTGTCCGACTTTTGGGTATTACCGATGGAACCATCGATCAGCGGGAAAAAGTCAAAGGCGAGCTTGATCTCCCCAGCGTGAGCAGTCTTTTGTCCGTCCACTAGAATTTCTCCACTGAAACACGCTAATGGATGGCGTACCCGCTCCACCTTTACGGTCATCGATAAAACATCCCCGGGCTTGCAAACGCGCCTACACTTGATTCCATCACATGCAGTGAAAAAGATGCTCGCCGGATCGACTTTGCGGGACAGTCCATCGTGTGCTCCTTGAAGCAGGAAAAAGACGCACAACTGGCCTAATGCCTCGATCATGATCGACGCGGGAAAAACCGGCTGATCCTTGAAATGCCCCTCCAAAAAATATTCGTTACCGGTAATTCGGTAATCTCCCCTTGCCAGATCTCCATCAATGGTCACATCCTGCAAAAATAAGAAAGGTTCACGATGTGGCATAAGAGCAGCCACCTCTTCTATTCTGTATGTTTTGGAACGGGCAGGAGGATCAACCCCGCGAACCTTCGCATCTAAATAATGTTTCACATCTCCCAGGGTGCGGAGATCCCTTAGTTCCTCATTATCAATACTTACCTGCAAGGTTTGCTCAACCAGCATAACGATCTCGAGCATGGTTAATGAATCAAGACCAAGATCGTCGTAGAGGCGGAAAGAATCATCCGCATTTTTGAAAATTTTTCTTTGCTCCGGCTCCAGGTGGCGGTCAATCACACCCAGTACGATCTTTTCGATCTGGCTGGAATCTTTGTTCTTTCTGAACTGGAGAGCAGCCTGAATTGTCTCAGGCGAACACCTTTTCAATAGTTCAGTTAGTTCACTTTCGATACTTTTATTATCAGCATCACTCATGGGTGAACGAAATATGGGATGAGAATTGTCATTTAATTAGGAGACCTGTAAGAAGTTCAAATAACAATAATGAACGATACGCAAATAGCGAGCAAACCAAAACCTGTCATTCTTACCTGTGCCCAACCGACCGGTAATTTAACTTTGGGAAATTATTTGGGAGCGGTCAGGAACTGGGAATCCATGCTCGATGACTACGAGTGTTATTTTGGCATTGTTGATCTGCATGCCATCACCGTGTACCAAGCCCCGGCAGAACTTCGTAATAATATTTACTCCTGCATCGCCCAGTATATTGCCTGTGGACTGAACCCGCAAAAATGCAACCAGTTCGCCCAGTCCCATGTGATTGGGCATACGGAACTGGCCTGGATTCTTACCTGCATGACACCGATCGGAGAACTACAAAGAATGACCCAGTTTAAAGACAAGGCGGCAAAACTTGGGTTCAAAGTAGCCGAGGGCAAGGAAGGGGGAGATCTTAAATTCACCCATGAGGGCATGCGTGCCCAGGCATCGATCAATGCGGGACTGCTCTGTTATCCAGTGCTAATGGCCGCCGATATTTTGCTCTACAATGCCAACCTTGTACCGGTTGGTGACGACCAGCGCCAACACCTGGAATTATGCCGGGATCTTGCCGGTCGGTTTAACCAGAAATATTCTGATACATTTCACCTCCCAGAACCCTTCATTCCCAAGACCGGGGCACGCATCATGTCCCTTACGGATCCAACAAGAAAGATGTCCAAGTCCGATGAAAATGATCGGGCCACCATATTTGTCCTGGACGAACCGGATCAGATCAAAAAGAAAATTGGCTCAGCGGTAACGGACTCGGGTGCGGAAATAAAGGCATCAAGTGAAAAGCCGGGGATAACCAATTTACTGACCATTCATTCTTCATTCTCAGGGGAGTCCACCGAAAGCCTCGAATCAAAATTTCTCGGTAAAGGATATGGAGATTTAAAATCTGAGGTTATTGAATTGCTGGTTGAGTCCCTTAGCCATGCCCGTGAGTCATACAGGGAATTGATCCAGGACAAGAAATATCTCGATTCCGTCCTTAAGGATGGGGCTCAGGCCGCCCAAAAAAGAGCTTTTAAAATTTTATCCAAGGTGAAGAGAAAGATCGGGCTTACTGAACTGCAGAGGGACTAGCACATCCCATACAAATTTTTCGCTTGGTTTTCCCCAAAAAAAACAACATTACATCCTTAGGGATAATGGGTGATGGATTACGATCAAGACAGCGATAGCGAAGGATTCAGCAAGGTACCTTTTTATGGTGCAGCCGCCTTTATCTTTGTGGTGATTTGTTTATTTGCTTCCGTAGTATTGAAGGAGGAAGGAACCCTCGGGCATTGGCAGATTGCCACCTGCCTTTTAGGAACCGGCTTGATTAGTTTGCTGCTTTTCCTGCCCCACTTTCTCCAATCGATGGTGGATAAACTGGAGGAATCAGCGAACCGACAGGAGTCAGATTTATCAAGTAAGGCATTTTTTGAGCTCAAAGAAATCCGTTCAGAACTTGATGCACTCGCCCTCAAGGTGGACAAGGTGCCTACCCTGGTGAACAAAATTGTCTCCGATTCCATGGTCAAGGATACCACTGACCTCAGTACCGAGGGTATCATCGATCGCCTTAAGGATATGGAGTCTGAAATCCGCACGAGATTGGACCGGATGGAAGAGACCCCTTTCTCCCCTTCCCCTATTCCCGAGCTTGACCCGGCAATTACCAATCTCGATGAGAAGGTCACAGGGATCATTTCGCAAATCGAACTGATTCGTGAAAAATTGGATTCCTTATCCACCCATAAGGAAGGCCCTCCGCAGTCACCTGACCAACCAGTTCCCGAATTGACTGAAACCAGTGACCTGCCTTCCCTTGTTGAGGAGGAAGATTTGTCCTCCTCCTCGATTCAGCAACCCGAACCGGATATGGAGGAAATATTGCCTGAAACAGAATCCGCCGATGAAGAAACCGTTGAAAATGGCGAGTCTGATGATGCAAATGAAGCAACCTTTGAGGAACCCGATGGTTCCAATGAATTAACACTGCAGGAAGAAGAAACTACCCTGATTGAGGAAGCTGAAGAGCCTCTTTCTGCTGATCCACCAGAAGAGACTGAGGAAGTCCCCATTCCCGCACCGGAGGAAATCTCTCCCACGGTTTTGGATCAAGTGACTGAACAAGCTCCTCAGGAGTTAGACCTTGGACTTCCCGACCCCCAAGAGACGCTGCGTAAAGTTGATGCCCTTTTGGCCGGTAATGATCTACCTGCCAAGGCGGAAGAGAAAGACTCCGAAAAGGATAAGGCAGACAAAAACGCCACCACCACGGTGGTGGCAAATGTTATGATCGGTATAGGCAACAAACCCTACCTTCGTGGGGAAGGTCCCGGCCTTAACTGGGATGAGGGGGTTTCGATGAATTTTATCGAAATTGGAAAGTGGGCATGGTCGCCTCCCCGAAAAAATGCTTCTTTGACTGTGCAAGTCTACCGGAATGACCAGGATCCCGACAAGGGGGGTAAGTTTGAGGTTAAGCCCGGACAAAGGCTGGAAATCACTCCGGATTTTTCCTAGAAAAGTGAATCGGGATATTTCCCGCTCAAAATCAATTTGCGTATGGACTCGGCCACCACTGGCTTGTCTTCCTGGTAGGTAACCCCCATCCATTTACAGCTGGCAATCCCAGCCTGAAAAACTGCCCGGCCCGATGAGATCCAATCATCCACTGCAGCTGGCAAATAGAATTCGCCAGTCGACAGATCAGATGAATTTCTAAAAAAACCAACAATTCCATCTTCCAAAGCAGAAAATACTGAGCCTGGGAAAGCCCATACATTCATCGACACCGTCTCATTCCCGGACAGCTGATTCGATATTCCAGAAGAATCTTTCCCTTCAATTCCGTTTTTTGTGCGGCAAATTCCCGACCACTCCTCCACTGAGTGCAGTTGACCATTTGTAATCTTGCATATCCCTCGGCTGACCGATCCGTGAGCGGAAAGCGTCTCCTCTAACCTGTACCCAATGATGGCTCCCTTAATTTCTCCGTTGATCGATTTCTCAGGATCAAACCGTAACATCGCATCCATAAGTGCGGAAAAAGTTGCCGAACCATAAAAATCATCCGCATTGATTACCGCAAAGGGTCTGCCTTTTAACGCATTCCGGGCACACCATACCGCATGGCCTGTACCCCATGGTTTTTCTCTGTGCCCGGAAAATTGTACCCCGCCGGGCAAATCATCAGTTGCTTGGTAGGCATACTCGATTTCCATCCTGTCGGTGTACTTGCTCCCGATCTGCCGGGCAAAGATATCGTGCATTTCCTCACGAATCAAAAATACTACCCGGGAGAAGCCTGCCTTGCGGGCATCATGGAGGGAATAATCCATCAGGGTTTCGCCGCTTGGTCCAACCGGATCGACCTGCTTTAAGCCGCCATATCGACTGCCCATTCCGGCAGCGAGCACGAGTAGTGAAGGAGTAGACGAATCAGAAGTCATTTCGGAGTGCAAAAGATAAGTATTCGAGAATCTGGGAAGTGGTGACCGCTTCCTGTCCGTGCTGCCTAGCCAGAGCCTCAGCCGCCCGGCCATGCCACAGTGCTCCCAGGGCAGTACAATCTGGAAGCGATCGTCCACCCCTGGCCATCAGTGATCCGATGATACCACTGAGCAAATCCCCGCTCCCCCCACGGGCAAGTAGTGAGCTACCGGAAAACAAATGCAAAGTGGAACCAGCCGAAATAACCTGTGGATGGGGCCCTTTTCGCAAAATCACTCCGGGGAAAGCAGCAGCATATTGGAAAGAATCTTTCTCTCCCCTGATACGGTCAAGCTCTCCAGCGTGCGGAGTAAGTACGACTTGGTTTTGATTTTTTAGTGAATCAATAATTTCCGGGCGTAAGGCATCGGCATCCAACAGAACGGGCTTGGAAAAATGATTGCACACCTCACGGACCAGGGAATGAGATTCCTGCTCCGGCCCGATCCCCGGCCCCGCGACCAAGGCATCTGCCCGATCGAGAAACTGCCGGACTTTCCCCAGTCCTTCCAAGGCAAGGCCTCCCTCCGGGGTTTCGGGCAAAGGTACCCACATCGCTTCCGGACAGGCTGCCACAAAAGAAGGATGCAAGGATTCCGGCACACAGCAGGTAAGCAAGCCAACTCCCGCCCGCAAAGCTCCACGGGCACAAAGCATTGCTGCCCCTCCCAACTCTCTAGATCCCAGCAGAGCAACAAGATGTCCATAATCCCGCTTGTCACAATGGACTGGCCGCAATTTCCTCAGCAGAGGAAGGGCGGATGGACGAAGGACTTTTTCGCAGTCAGCAAAGTCTTCCATTCGGCAATTTTCAAAAAAACCGAGGTCCAAATACCTCAAACGCCCAACCCATGGCTGGTTAAAATTGAGGATTACAGGAGATTTCACAATTCCCGTACAATAAGTAAAGTCGGCCCGGAAAGCTTCGGTTTCTTCCTGGTATGATTCAGTGATTCCACTTGGCATATCAATGGAGACACGAACAGATATTTTGTCCGATTGGTTGATCATACGGATCCACTCGCCTAGCGGATGCTGCATTCCCGGTCTACCCTGCATTCCCAGCAGTCCATCGATCAGTAAATCAAACCCACCCTCTTTGGTTTGGCGGGCAAAAAGATCGCGGAGCTCTTCAGCACTCAAATCGCTGGCAACGGGAAGAATTTCCAGTCTCTTGGAGGCAAAATCAATCAACTCTTCAAAGGCCCGTTGGGTTAGAGGACGGCACTCCTCCTTCGACATCCATTGCCAAATGACTGCCCGGGCGGTGGGTATGGTGCGTAAAAAACGCCTCGCGGCAATCAGGGCGTCTGCCCCATTGTGTCCCTTGCCCACTAAAACCATTAACCTCGGACGGTGGGGTATGGTCCGCATTTCCCTCATATCCCGAAGGGCGGAATCCGCAACTGCTTCGCCCGCCCGGGTCATCACTTCCCACTGGAAGTTTTCCTTTTCCTGAAAATACTCCCGCTCATAATCCTGAGCTTGTGAAAGGGATAATATTGGATCCTGGGGAAGTCCTTGCATCATTTAATGAGCACAACCACTGCGGATGCGGTTTCTTTGAGATGGGACAGGCTCACCAGTGCGGTGGATGCCTGCCTGGTGGCCAGGGCAGATTTTCCATGTTCTGAAAACCGGGCAACCGGTTGTCCGCTCGCTAGCTTCTCAATTTCGAAATCGAGCCATCCAAACTCCTTGCCTATCCCGGTTCCCAATGCCTTGGAGACTGCTTCCTTGGCAGCAAAACGGGCGGCCAGGCAGGGGGCGGGATCCGCCCGTTGCATACAGACATCCTGTTCCCGCTCGCTAAAAACTTTGTTAAGAAATGCTGGGCCGTGTCGCTCCATCGATTCGCGGATGCGGGAAACTTCGATCTGGTCGATCCCCACCCCAACCACATTGGACCCTGGAGGCAGTTCCGGAAAGTCCATCAGGAATTGAGCAGCTGGCGCATGTTGGATACCGCTTCGGATAGACCGTAGCGGAGGGAACGGCAAATAATGCTATGTCCGATGTTAAACTCAGTCACGCGGTCTAATTTTCTCGCCCCTTCCACATTTTCATAATTGATACCATGACCGGCGTTTACTTGCAGGCCAAGAGACAGACCAATTTCCATGCCTTTGGTAAGGACGCCTAGTTCGTGTTCACGCTTTGGGGGAAATGGCCATGCCCGGGCAAAACTGCCGGTGTGCAATTCCACCCAAGGGGACCCAATCTTTGCTGATGCCTCCAACTGAGCGGGGTCTGGATCAATGAACATACTGGTGGGGATACCTCTCTTGGTAAATAAATCGACCACTTCCCGGGCCCGCTCCAGGTTGCCTACCACATCCAAGCCACCCTCGGTGGTTACCTCCATGCGGTTTTCCGGCACCAGGCAAACGCTGTCCGGCTTCAAGGATAGAGCCAGTTCGACCATTTCCCCGGACAAAGAGACCTCCAAATTGAGGCGGGTTTTCTTTCGCTCCAGATACCTTTGCACATCCTCAACCTGTACATGCCTGCGGTCTTCCCTGATATGCATGGTAATTCCATCCGCCCCTGCATCCTCTGCCAACCAGGCCATCGATGCTGGATCAGGCTCCACGAATCCCCCAAAAGTATTGGGCTCATCCCGGTAACGTGCCTGCCGCAAGGTTGCCACATGGTCCACATTGACTCCTAATAAAATCATTTCTTATGAAGGATAAGTTTTTTTAGATCAAACTCAACTGGGTTTGCTCAAAAGTGTGCAACTCTTCCCTACCCGTTTCATTCATCAGATTTCGTAAAAACCGCGGACGGTGATGATCACAGGGCCCATATTGGCGTAGAGCATCGATATGCACGGGTGCACCGTATCCTTTGTTGGAGGAAAACCCATAGGCGGGAAATACATCTCCCAATTCTCTCATTTCCCGGTCACGGGTCACTTTGGCCAGCAGAGAGGCCATGGCCACAGCCAAAGAGATGGTATCTCCTTTAACTAATCCATCATGCACAAAGCAGAGCCTTTTCATGGGTCTTCCATCGACCAGTACCTGCCAGCCAGTATTCTCCTGCTCCCCGCTTGCAAACAGATCTGCGGGTTGATTGCGGGTCGGTTTCCACATACTGCGGCTGTTTACAGAGGCTTGTTCCATAGCACGTTGCATCGCCAAGCAGGTCGCGCCGACAATATTATGCTCTTCGATTTCCAATACTGAAGCAGAGCCAGTCGCACCAAACATTTTCCCCTCTTCCATCAAACAACGGATCTCCTCGAACAATTTTGCCCGGGTGGATTCATCAAACTGCTTGGAATCGTTTATTTTTTCCACCCGTTTACGATTTTTTGCCTCGGTAAAAAACTTCTTTGGTAAAATCACACATCCAGCCACCACTGGTCCGGCCAGGCACCCACGCCCCGCCTCGTCCACCCCGACCACTCCCGAAAAATTCTTTACGAACTTACGGTCATGAGTCCATCGGGGGTTTGGCATTACTTCCTTCCCCAGTTGGGGTTCCATGCCTTTTTGGCAGGAGGGTTTTTTCCCATGGCTTCATAAGCGGTTTTGAAATGAAGTTTACAAAACTCTGCCATTCTCTGCTCCCCAAACTGCTCAAATAATTCTTTTGCTGCCTGCTTTGCCTGTGTGCCCGAACCCTTGGGCAAGATTCTTCCAGCTAAGCCCTCCAGCTTTTTCATTTGTTCGAGCCAGGTTGCCCGGGCAATGATCGAGGCCGCAGCGACTACCGGGTCTTCCTCCGCCTTGGTTCTCATTTGTAAATTGAAGGTGCTGTCCTTGACATACTGCTGGACGAGGGGCTGTTTGGAAAACTGGTCAAGCAATCCCCATTTTGGCTGCCTCACCTCAAGGGCATCCTGAAGCGAACGCCCATGGAGCCAAGCAAGCAACTTGTTTAAATTTTGCCCAAATTTTTCATACAATTCATTATACTTCGGCATGCCGGTGTACGCGGTTTTTACCACCACTCCCTTGGTTTCCTTAATCTGTTTTGCCAGCTTTAGAATAACTCCGTCCGTCACGGTTTTACTGTCGCGGATGCCCGCTGCCATCCATTTCCTTACCATTTCACCATCCGCCACCACGCAGGCAGTGACCACAGGACCGAACAAATCGCCCTTTCCGCTCTCATCCAGCCCGGCGTGCGGATCAAACCATTCGGGGTTGTTCACTTCCTCATATCCCATGAGAAATTCGCCAGTTATTTCTGGCTCCAAAATATTGCTGACAAAATCTTCCGTCTTTCCCCCCTGGACAACAAGCTTACCGCTTTCATAGGCAACCACCCTGACGCCGTCTCCATCGAATGCATGCCTCGCATAGGGAACTTCACGGGTTGGCCACCCTCGCCCACTCAGGGCAGAGTTAAGTTTATCCATCTGCCCAGGAGTAAGCTTGAGCGTGTAAGAGGTTTTCTTTTTGGGCTGATTGCCATCTGAAATATTTGCCGTACTTGCCATTTATCCAATATCCATGAAAAAGAGATTTAAAAAACGCAACCGCCAAGGATGGAAAAAATATCAAAATCGTCGTGGATAAATTCCGCTGACAAATTATCGGAATACCAGATTTCTTTGCTCGACTGGTACGACCAGAACAAGCGCGATTTACCCTGGCGGAGCCAGCCATCTCTTTACAAGACCGTAGTTTCCGAATTTATGCTTCAGCAAACCAGGGTAACCACTGTTCTTCCCTATTTTCTTAATTGGCTCAATGAATTTCCCGATTTTCATACCCTTGCTAATGCCAGGGAACCCAGGGTGCTCAAAGCTTGGGAGGGACTTGGATATTATTCCCGGGCTCGCAACCTGCACAAGCTTGCCAAGGTTGCGGCATCATGGGAAGGTCCGCCCGATACGATTGAAGAATGGAAAAAACTTCCCGGGGTCGGGCCCTACATTGCTGCCGCCATTACCAGTATATCGCTGGGGCAAGCAGAAGCCGTGTGTGATGGAAATGTGGTCAGGGTATTGAGCCGTATCTTTGCGGTTTCAGAAAGTTTCAAGGACGGTGCGACCGCACAGAAAAAAATCCGCCCACTCGCCCAACTTTTGCTCCGTACCGAACGCCCGGGAGATTACAACCAGGCAGTCATGGAATTGGGGGCTATGGTTTGTCACCGGTCCTCCCCCCTATGCTCATTCTGCCCAGTTCTTACGCATTGCAAATCGGGGAAGTCTGGAGACTGGAACAAATTTCCCTCCATTATTCCTAAGCCAAAAAAAATTGCTACCGTCCAAAGATACTGGGTAGAACACCAGGATTGCATCCTTCTTTATGCCTCAAGAAAAGGCCGGTTGCAGAGTGTTTTTGAATTACCGCAAAAACTTCCCTTTCATCCCGACCCTAAAGTGGAAAAGTCCAAAATTTTGGCTACCCGCAATCGCACCATTGGTAATACTGATTACACCGAGGAAATTTTCGTAGTCACACTGAGCCGAGATCCACCGACAGCCATGCCCGAGGGGTATCGATGGATGGAATGGTCAGAGATGAAGGACTTTACCTTATCGGGACCTCACCGGAAATGGATTAACGAACTTAAAAAAACTAACGATTCAATCTGAGGTAATTAAGATAAGGCAGCAAGGTGGCGATGATTCCGTAAAGATAGAGCTCCCATGTGTGCTCAAAAAAATAAGAGTATCCCATCAGAAAAAGGGCAGAAAAAAAAGTTACATAGGATGGTCTTTTTTTGGCATACATGAAGTAAGCCAATCCAATTACAGAAAATATAAATACGCCAAAAATTTGATAAAAGCTCAAGATCCCTCAATTTTTTTGTCTTCGATTAAACGGACAAAGTTTTGGATCACCCCGTCAAAAGAACCGTTGGAGAAAAAGACCACTAAAACTTTTTGTTTCTTTGAATCATTCACTTTTTGGAAAAGGAAGCTGCCCAATTCATGATTGGTTAAAAATGCGTTAGCTGACATTCCCTGTTCTTCAATAAATTTTACCATCTCGTGTGGATTGATCCGCTCATTTTCCGGAATCCGATCCGCACGATGAACTTGCCCAATTAAAGCATGATCCGCTAATGCCAGCGACTGGGCAAAACGGTCCTGGAAAACATTGGTTACTGCGGTGTTACTCCGTGGCTCAAAGCAGGCAATGATCTCTCGATCCGGCCAGCGACTGCGCAAGGACTCAAGGGCACCGCTAATCGCAGTAGGATGGTGAGCAAAGTCCGATAAAACAGCCAGAGGTTCAGTATCCAGTAACACCTCCTGCCGGCGCTTCACTCCTAGGCATGAGGAGTAATCAATTTCCTCCATTCCGGAAAATGGATTGAGTAAAATTTCCTCCTCCGGCCGCCCCAAAGATTGAACCAAGGCAGAGGAAAGAACGGCCATGGCTAAGTTCCGGGCGTTAAAAAGACCAGGCATCCCCCAGTTGATTTGCTGAACCCGGGCTCCTCTCCAAACTAGTTCAAAACGGGCCCCGGTTGCGTCCTCCTCGAAATTATTGATTACCAGATCATTGGTCTTGCTGGTCCCAACGGACAAGACCTGAGTCCAGGGAGCATCAGGGAGGGCAAGAAGGTTGGGATCATCCCCGTTCCTCAAAACATATCCATTGGATGGAACAATGCGTAAGAGATGAGAAAAACTTCGAGAGATGTCTTGCAGGTCGCGAAAAATGTCACCGTGATCAAATTCCAGGTTGTTAAGAATTAAAATCCGGGGACGGTAATGGATGAATTTACTCCGTTTATCAAAAAATGCAGAATCATATTCATCCCCTTCAATGACGAAAGGAGCTGACTGGTCTCCCAGTTCATTACCGGCGGGTAAATCAACCGGTACTCCACCAATCAGATAGCCCGGGTTTAAACCCAGTGCGGTCATTGAAAATGCGGTCAATGCGGTGGTGGTAGTCTTCCCATGCGTTCCCGCGACCACCACTGAGGGACGGTTTCCAATTAAATCTCCCCCGATTAATTCAGGCAGGGACACGAAGGGAATGGAACGATCTGTCAAAAGTTTTTCGACCTGGGGATTACCCCGGGAAACCGCATTGCCCACCACCACCCGTTCGGGCTGCCATTCCAGCATTTGCTCAGCAGAAAAACCCTCAAATAGAACGATCCCTGCCTCTTTCAAAACATCCGACATCGGAGGGTAGACTCCCGCATCTGAACCAGCTACCTCATGGCCTGTTTTCTTAAGCAGTACGGCCACATTCCCCATTGCCGTTCCGCATATCCCAATAAAAAATACCCGCATAGAAATACTGAAAATAGGGCATCATCCGGAATGGCAAAGACAAATTGCCTCGACTTCGTCAAATGATTCAAGAAAACCATTAGGGAATGAATAAAGATAACCTCAAAATTCTTGTCCTTGGCAGCGGTGGGCGCGAGCATACCCTGGCCAAAATTTGTTCACAAAGTCCTCTGGTCAGAGAGGTCTTGGTTGCTCCTGGCAACGGCGGAACTCAGCAGGAATTCCGAACCCTCCAGCTGTGCGTTGAGGAGAATGAAACGATTGTAAAATCCGCCCTCGAAGAAGCCATTGATTTAGTGGTGGTCGGACCGGAGGTTCCGTTGTGCAATGGTGTGGTGGATGCTTTGAACAATGCCGGAATACTTGCATACGGACCCGATGCCCAATGTGCCCGCCTGGAAGGCAGCAAGGCATTTACCAAAGACTTTCTTGCCCGTCACCACATCCCCACTGCGGAATACGGAAATTTTTCTGAAATTGGTCCTGCGGTTGAGTATTTACAAACCTGTGCCCTACCGGTGGTGGTAAAAGCAAGCGGTCTGGCTGCTGGCAAAGGTGTGATCATTTGTAAAAGCAGGGAGGAAGCGGAACAGGAAGTGCAGGATATGCTCAGCGGAAATAGTTTTGGATCCAGTGGGAGCGAGGTGGTCATTGAAGAATTTCTCGAAGGCGAAGAAGCTTCCCTCCATCTGATTTGTTCGGGGGAAGACTATGTGGCTCTTCCCATGAGTCAGGATCATAAAAAAGTGGGAGAAGGTGACACCGGACCAAATACTGGCGGAATGGGTGCATATGCCCCCACTTCCGTGGTCAGCGAATCCATGCTTTCGGAGTATGAGGATTCGATCGTCCGCCCGACCTTGGCTGGATTAAAAGCTGAAGGCATGGACTTTCGCGGAACTCTGTATGTAGGGTTAATGCTTACCACAAAGGGTCCGAAAGTGTTGGAATTTAATGTTCGTTTCGGAGATCCAGAAACTCAGGTAATTTTACCTCTGGTAGACCAGGACCTTGTTCCCGTCCTTATTGCTTCGGCCAGAGGGGAACCTCTCCCAAAAAAACTTCAAATTAAACAGGAATTTGCCATGGTTGTGGTTCTTGCGAGTGAGGGATATCCAGGCTCGTACCCCAAGGGAGAGAAAATTGTCCCCCCTCCGGTTCTGCCACCATCCTCCCTTCTTATTCATGCGGGCACGAGCACAGCCCAGAATGGGGATATTGTTTCATCTGGCGGAAGGGTTCTAGGGGCAGTGGGCACAGGAACATCACTGAGGGAAGCCAAAAACGCCGCATATGTGCTGTGTGAAAGGGTAGAGTTTGCCTCCAAATACTATCGGAAAGATATTGGACACCGCGAGTTTTCGCGCCCCTAGCTAGGTTCAAACTTGCCATTAGCCGGTGGACAGATGAAAGTTATCCTCTCTCATGGGCAAGAAGAGTCGATTAAAGAAAGAAAAGCGGGAACTTAAGAAAGTTCTTTTTATCTGTACCGCAAATGTCTGCAGAAGCCCGATGGCCGAGGGGCTTTTCACCAGAGCTGTCAAGGACGCACAAACATCCAAAAAAATCGAAGCCTACTCTGCGGGCTTGTCTGCAATGGATGGCGACAAGCCATCACAAAATTCGATCGATGCCTGTGAGGAACTCGGTATCGATATTACAGATCACCGAAGTGCAGGACTAACCAGATCCTCCCTGCAGGAAGCATCTGCGGTGTTTTGTATGACCGAGTCCCACCGGGCTCTAATCAATATGTATTTTGATTTACCCCAAGGTTATCCTATTTTTTTGATGCGAGAATTTGTCGAAGGGGAATCCAAGGAACTGCCCGACCCCTACGGACAGGATATCGAGGTTTACCGGCAGTGCAGGGACCGCATGGCTGAAGCGATGCCTACATTGATAAACTGGGTTGAGAAAAACCTCTAAATTTTTTAGAACAGCATAATATTTCATCATGATCGAAACAGAATCCAAAACTGCCGCCTTATCGCTCACGCTGGACGCCCGCCCGCTCTCCGAAGTTGATCCGCAAATTCACCAAGCGATCGAACAGGAAAGACAAAGGCAGCAAACCCATATCGAATTGATTGCTTCTGAAAATTTCACATTGCCCGCAATCATCGAGGCAACTGGAAGTGTACTTACCAACAAGTACGCTGAGGGGTATCCAGGCAAAAGGTATTATGGGGGTTGCGAACATGTCGATGTGGCAGAAAGTCTCGCCATCGAAAGGGCGAAACGACTTTTTGGAGCCGACCATGCAAATGTTCAGCCACACTCTGGCAGTCAGGCCAATACCGCGGTTTACTTTGCCATGCTCCAACCGGGAGACAAAATTCTTACCATGAGCCTGCAGGATGGTGGTCACCTGACCCACGGACATCCCAAAAACTGCAGCGGTATGCTCTACGATGTGATCAACTATGGAGTGGACCCTGAAAGTGGCCGGATTGACTATGAATCAATCGAATCCTTGGCAGCCAAGGAAAAACCAAAGCTCATTACCGTGGGTGCCTCTGCTTATTCCCGAACAATCGATTTCGAGCGTATGGGTAAGATTGCCCGGGCGAATGATGCCTTACTCCTTGCCGATATTGCACATATTGCAGGATTGGTGGCAACCGGCCTGCACCCTTCTCCTGTGCCCCATGCTGACTTTGTGACCACCACCACACACAAAACCCTAAGAGGGCCACGCGGCGGCTTAATCCTTTGCAGGGAGGAATACGCAAAAGCCATAGACTCCGCAGTTTTCCCCGGCAATCAGGGTGGGCCCTTGATGCATGTGATCGCGGCGAAAGCCACCTGTTTTCAGGAAGCAGGCAAGCCTGAATTTGTGAGTTACCAAAAGCAGGTGAAAGCAAACGCCCATGCCATGGCTGACGCCCTTACCAAACTCGGGTTTCATGTTGTTAGTGGAGGGACAGACAACCACCTGCTCTTACTGGATCTTCGGCCATCCCACCCTGAGATGACGGGCAAAGAAGCCCAACTAGCACTTGAGGGGGCAAACCTTACCCTCAACCGAAACACCGTGCCGGGGGAAACACGAAGTCCTTTCCAGACCAGCGGTTTAAGAATAGGAACTCCAGCGGTAACTACCAGGGGGATGAAGGAACCGGAAATGAGATTGATAGCCG
>CALKMX010000046.1 GCA_938091675.1 uncultured Opitutales bacterium | reverse complement strand
TGCAGCTCCGTCCCCGTGCATGATCTGGATAAATCGTACTCCTCGTTCGACAAATCGGCGGGCCGCCAAAAGTTGCTCTCCGAATGGGCGGGTCTCTTTTTGGTCGAGCCCGTACAACTTTTTGATCGATTCAGACTCATCGTCAAAATTGATGGTCTCCGGTACGGCGCTTTGCATGCGGTAGGCAAGCTCATAGGACTTGATTCTTGCTTCAAGCGCGGGGTCGAAAGGGTACTTTTTTGCGGATAAACGATTGAGCCGGCCGGTGAGGTCGAAGGTGGCTTTTTGCTCATCGAGGTTTACATCTCCCTCGGGTTTGGCAAAGTTCAATGGGTTTTTCGAGTCGATCTTGAGGTTTACCGCATCATAGGCAGGCCCGAGATAATGACCGTCCCTTTTATCGAAAAAACGGGGTCCAATATTGATGAACTGAGGGAGATCATCGTTAAGAGAACCGAGACCGTAGGTGACCCATGCACCGATGGTGGGTTCGTGCGGATCAAGCATATGTCGCCCCGAATGAAACTGGACCTGTGCCCCGTGGTTGTTGTCAGTGGTCCACATCGAGCGAATAATGGCCAGGTCATCCACCTGCTTGCCAATATGTGGGAACCAGTCACTGACCATTGTTCCGCTTTCACCATATTGTTTGTAGCCAGTCTGCAGAGGGTAAAGTTTATTACGTTGTTGTCCATTGGCATCGCCTACCACCACGACCCGTTGGTTTTCGAATTTTTCAGGATCAAGAACATTGGAGTAAGGAGAGTCTGGTATGGACTTTCCGGCGTGGTCATTTAGTGCCGGCTTTGGATCGAAGCTTTCCATGTGGCTTACCCCACCACGCATAAAAAGCCAAATGACACTTTTAGCTTTGGCCTTAGGAGCAGGGCGAGGACTGCCCAGCATGGTATTAAGTGCCATGCCGCCAAACCCAAGGCATGTACCTCGGAGAAACTGACGGCGATTGATGGAGTGGGCGAGGGATGGATCGATCATGAAAAGAAAAATAAAGAATTATCGAATGGTAAGAAAATCATTGTGATTGAGAAGGGCATGGGCAAGGCGGGTGCGGTTTGGGACCTTTTCCAAAAATGTGAGGCATTCTTTAAGTTCTTCCTTCGTAGGTAATCGGCAGAGAATTTTTTCAAAGAGTTCGCTGATGTAGGGTGCATCCTCCTTTGGTCCCATTGTTCCGAGCTTTTCACTCATTTGCAGCGGAACCTTGCCGTTACTCAAGGCAAGTGCCTGTTGGGGGACAATACTTTCAGTACGCTCATAACAGGCAAGAATTTCCGCATCATCGAATGTGGCGAGAAACTTGGATTGCTGGTCCCGGGAGTGTAAGAAGTAGAGGGCTCTCCTTTTTGAGTCCGGGGATGGGTTGATTGAGGGCCCACCCATCCTTAAATCAAGTTCTCCGCCAATATGGAGAAGACTATCACGAACGACCTGAGACTCCATTCTTCGGGAGTTCATACGCCAGTAATATCGGTTATTTTTGTCAGTTTTAATGGTTGCTGGGTCAGCATTAAGATTAGAGGCACTTCTCTTCCATGTTTCAGATGTCAGAATAATACGGTGAATTTTTTTCATACTCCAATTCGAGGCAATGAGTTCACTTGCCAACCAGTCAAGAAGATCAGCATGCTCTGGCTTCGGAATACGGCGTCCAAAATCGAAGCTACTTTTGACAAGGGGAGTCCCAAAGTGACGCATCCATATGTGATTGATTGCTACTCGTGCGGTGAGAGGGTTTTTTGGGGAAGTTATCCATCTGGAAAGGGTGAGCCTGCGACCCGAACTTTCTTTTTCATAGAGTGCTGAATATTCAGGTTCTTTATCAACATTGGAAACCAGGGCCATTCGGCTTCCCCTAAGAGGAGCGTGCTTCCCATCTGGTTTTTCGAGATCCTTTTGAGCGTCGGCTAACTTCTTTTCAGCTGCAGATTTCTTGCCGGCCTTAGCTGTTAAAAGCTCAACTTCTGCCTGGGCGACAAGGTATTGCTTATGAGAAAGAATGGAGAGAGCCATGACTTCGTTGCTGGAATCGACTTCCGGGTTTAGAAGTAACAATCGATCTGCAGCAATACGGGCTTTGATCGATGAAAGTTTTGCCTGAGCTGCCCTTAATTTCGCCGCGGGTAATTCAGTGGGGTTAATCTTGGCGAGATCAGTAGAAAAAGATGTGGGTGGAATTAACTTAATATTCGGGGAGAGTTCATTGACGGAAATTTCGTTAAATTCTGCAATCGCATCAAACGCTAGCAGTTCGATTCGACCTTCCTTGTATCTTTCAGGGAGTTGATGGCTAATAATGTGTTCATTATCCAGTGAAAGATTGAGTAAGTTATTCCTGACCTGTAGCTTAAATACATAGTTGGTATCGAGTTGGATCTCTTTTCTCTTTTGTGCCTGCTGAGGGTATACCATGCGATTTTTTGCCCTGTGTGCGACTTGCACTTTCTGTGCACCATCAACAGCGGATGCGTAGACCACATGACCATTCTTACCTTCCTCATCAATATCAAAACAGACTCCAACTGACTTCCATTTTTTCCCTCCGGTTGTACGGAAGCTCATGGTAAGTTCGAAGTCGCGGGGATGAACTTTGATGCTCCGTACAAACTGATCACTCATTACAGGTTCGAGTTGTACGAGATTTCCTCCTTGGTATCGCCAGCCACCTCCTACAATTTTCCAGAGGTCAGGTCTTTC
>CALKMX010000045.1 GCA_938091675.1 uncultured Opitutales bacterium | reverse complement strand
GTGCGTTTACCAAGGATGCGGATCCATTCGTGACTGGGGGCAAATTTCTGCATATTTCCAATGTCGTAGTATGCCTGCACCCATGGGCTGTCGCAGGCATCGATATAATCTCGGAACTGTTCGGGCTTGTAACAAAATCCATTCCATACGGTCTCGATCAATACATGAACTTTTAACTCTTCGGCTAGGGGAATGACCTGACGGATCTGTTCGATCGAACGGTCCCAGACATGCTGGTGTGTCTCATTGTCCCCGGTTACCTTGCCGGGTACGAGCAAAACGGATGTGCCGCCGGCTGCATGGGAATCGCGAATGGCCTGGGCGAGCCCTTCCCGGCTTTGCTCACGTACTTTCGGGTCGGGATCGGACAACCGGGTATGCCAGTGTTTGCTGTAGACCACGCCATGCATGGGGAGGTCGAGCTTTGCACATGCCTCTTTCATCGCTTCGGACTTGAGACCAGGGGCGGAACCCTCGATCCCGTCGAACCCGAGTTCCTTGAGCTTTTTCATCTGATCCTCGTTCGGGCTAGTACCAAACTTGACCGCCTTCTTGATCTTTCCACGAAAGACTGGGGCTTGGGCGAATGAAAAATTGGAGAGGGCAAGAGTGCCAGCAGTGGTGATGAGAAAGTTTCTACGGTTCATCGGTATATAGTGCATTTAAGTTTGAAATCTTCATCCCGTTGATTGTCAAAAAGGTCTCATTTATTGTCTGGGCTCGCAAAGAGATAATTTTCCGCGAGTAGATTGTGGTTGCGGGGTTAAGGTTTGGTTTTGCATTCTTTGTGAACCGTTACGCCTGTTATTATGAATGATCCAGCCATTTCAAATAGTTTAAGAAAAACTCGACTGAACGCACTGCTTATTTCAGGTGGAATCTTGTTGGTTCCAGCTTTCTTTGCCTGGGTCGTAAATGTGGAGATAGGCATGCGGACTCTATTCCCTGGATGGAAGCTATTGGAGACCGTATTACCTGAGTTCATCTACAAATCATTCCTCATCTTTGCGGATGATCTAAGCACAATCAGTACTCTTATCCCTTTGCTCTTACTGATCTATCCGCTGCTTATGGGTTGGAAGATTTTAAAACTTAAGGCGGAGCAGGAAACGGATCTTTCCAAGTTGGAGCATGATCCTTATCCGGATAACTTTCCCTTCTTTTTAGTGATGCTTGGATTGGCAGGTACGCTCTATGGCTTACTCATCGGGTTGGATGTAAGTGGGGTGAAATCGATCGGAGATGGTGCGGATTCCCCTGATCGTATTAAAAATGCGTTGGATCAATTACTTGGCGGAACATCCACTGCATTGCTTAGCTCTTTGGTTGGCTTATTGGGAGCCTTTTTGGCGGCCAAACCAATGACCGCGGTTTTTCACTGGGCGGTCTGTATGCCTAAGGTTGAAAGTGCAGGCCTTGGAGAGACGCTGGAGGGGTTGATCGAGGACATGAAAAGCCTTAGTGATTCTAGCCGAGAATTTTCTGAGAGATTAAATTCCACTAATGTGCAAGAAGTCTCGACGACATTGTCTGAAATCCGAACAGAGATGACTGGGTTGCGGCAGGAATTAAGTCATACAAACCAAATCATTCAGGGGTTGGGTGAGGCCCAGAAAGCTGGCCAGAATATGCTCAGTTACCTTGGCCAATTGGGACGTTTGGAAAATTTGGAAAGCTTGCTCGAACGGATGGGGAATGCTTATCTGAGTGCAAGCCAGTCGAACGATCGTGCGTTGCAGTCCCTTCAGTCTATGGGAAGCAGGCATGCAGAAGATTCTATGAAGATGGAAGAAGCTCTCCGCTGCATTGCTTCGACTTTATCGGATGTGGAAACAACTGGACGGGATAGTGCCGAGCAGATGCGGGAAGTGGTATCGCAACTCAATGAGGCCAATGAAAGTTTGCGGGTAGGTAGAGAACGGGCGGAAGTCCAGAGACAGGACACCATCGAACTCTTGGAGGGGGTTCGCCAGGATCGAAATGCAGATAGAAAAGCCCTAAGAAATGCCCTCGGGCAATTCATACAGTCCGATGATAAACCTGCCGCAGATCAAACTTCATGAGCGGTAGAGCAGGAGGCTCCACCAACCTGCAAGGGTTGGATGATTTGATCCGGGGGAAAAAGAAAAACTCTTTTACACTTAGTCCAAACGATGCCCTCGTGCAGATTGCGCTGCCTTTGGTTCTGATCCTGGCAATCATTACCCGCTTGATGGTGATCGAGTATACGGAGGCGATGCGCAACAAGGGCCCGCGTGTGTTGGAAATGTGGAAACAGCAGCTCATTCTGAGGATGGATACAGTAATGAATGACTGGGAAAAGCGGGCAGAGCTTGGTGCATTTCCAGACTTTAGCCGTGTCCAATGGAAAGGTGCATTTCCGACCGATGCGCGATTTAAGGCTCTTTGTGAGAGGGCTCAGGAGATGGATAACCGAAAAATTTTGGAGGATGATATTTATAACCAAGCACTGGCATATGCTCCTCCGATTGAGGATGAGGAAAGTGCATCCTTTTTTGTTCCTATGTACGATCCCGGTGCCAAGTACCAGCCAGAAAAAGCGGATGAAATACCCGAGGAATTTGTGATCAATGAGGAGCGGAGAGCCTATGCGATGCGCCACATTGCGGACCGGGTATCGAAGTGGAAGGAGCAGGTGGAGGGCTTGCAGTGGGCCGCGGTGGCTCAGTGTGCGGATAAGATGCCCTTGAATGCTGAGGGTGAATCTCCGGACAAGTTATCCACGCAACTGACCCGGGTGGCCAGCGAGATGAGTAAACGCGGATATCCTCTGATGAATAGTGTGGTCGAAGAGTATGGAAAGCTGGACGAATGAAGATTCTGTTATCTAGGTTAGCCACCTTTTTGGTTGTTATCGGAACGATAAATTTTCCCTTGGGTGCAGACCCCAAGGCGGAGGCAAAACGGATGCTAACATTGCGAGCGGCTGCTGAAAAAGCACGAACTTTTCTACAAGAATCCACGGAGGTGAATGAAAAGCAAAACGAAGCGGTTAGCACGATGCTTTCCAAGGAAATGCTTAAGCATGTTGAAAAGTTTCGCAGTAAAAAAGACGGGCAAGGTCCAAGCAAGGACTTGTTAGCGGATTGGAGATTAAAGGATTTGGAAAAGTCGGTGGATGGTATCTGGGAGTGGGCGAAGGAGCAAAGTCCGCTGCCGGTCAATCGGGTTGATGTGATTAAACGGGCAACCAAAAACTGGGCGAAAGATGCACAGGCAAAGGTGGGCCAGTTTGCTGAAAAAAGTATGACTGCTGTCTATGATAAAGCACGTCGTTTGGCTGCGGATGAACAACTGAGAAGCCTCAAGCAAAAGCTCAGTTACCCAAGCAAGGATGACTTGAATAAGCGTATATCCGGCTTGGTCGGGGGGAATAAAAATAGGTGGACTCCCTTGAATTCTACAGATTTTGAAAAGTTGGATGGTTGGCTAAAAACCGTGGTAGGCAATGCAGGGCCCGTGTTTGAGGAATTAAACCAGGAGGTCGCAAAGATGTCGTCGAATTTGCGACTGGAGGTCGGTAGCCAGTACCAAACACAGTACAAAAGCATTCAGCAGATATTGGAGAAAAATGGATTTCCAAAAGAATTAATCACTAAAGAACAACTGAAGGCTCATACACTCAATTTACTGAGAAAAAATACACCGGAAAACTTGGCAGCTAAGCCACCAAGGTATGGGGTGTTTTTGGCGATGGAAAATCTGGTCGAAAATGCCGCTGCCCATTGGGAAGCGAAGCGTATGGAAATATTTGCCAAAGCAAGGGCTGATTGGCTGCCAATGACAGATCAGTTGGAGCAGGCCATTCGCGGAGACTTGGTTAGACATGCACCCTTGAAGGATAGCCTGGAGGTATTAACGGAAAAATTCTTACCTTCAGCGAATGAAAAACTTGCCTCTTTGTATGGAGGGAAACAATGGGCCAATTATTTTAAGGAAGCTCTGGCTAAGCAGGAGGTATTGAGAAAAAATGCAACCGGCCTCTTTCGCCGGGCTTTAAGCGAAAGGATCAAGCCCATTCGTGAGAAGATTGCAGGGGAACAGTTTGCCGCACATTTTTCTATGCTTAATGATAAGGTTTTCCCGGAGGAATCCATTGTGGTGCATTTTTTTGAAAAGGGTAAAAAAAGTGTAACCGATTTTAAAGAGCTCGCAGATGGGCTGAATTTTCCAGTGTCTGAGCGTTCCTCAATTATTGAGGAAACAAGAATGCTCGCGGGAGATCAGGCGAACCGTGCATTGGTACCTGCATTGAGTTCTATGCATAAGCAGGTGGGCTTCGTCCGTGAGCTGGAGAAGAGTAAAATAGACCAGTTGAAAGTCGAGGTTGAGCAAGGGCGTCCATTCTCTGAAATTCTTAAGGAATGGGAAAAGGAGTGGGATAGTCTCTGGAGCGGAGCAAAGCCAAAAGTCCCGGAGAGGTGGCGATCAAAATTTAACCATACGCAGAAGGAACTCAGTAAAACGGTCCGACAATTGTATGAAGGGATGCAAAATACCCCGCAGAGCACCCCAACAGATACAGTTGCGGTGAAAGAGGATGAACTTGGTGAAGAACAGGAGGATACTCCCAATGAATCTGTTCCGGTCGAAAATGAACAACCTGAGCAGGAAGAAAATAAAGAAAAACCCGAGCAGGAATCCCTCCAAGGTATGTGTGAGGAGCTGAAATTGTATCTTGGCTTGGCCGATGGGGTATTTGCATTTTCTGATAGTCCAGATGGAAAGTGCAGGATGTTGTTTGGTACTCCCGATGGGGTGGGTGCGTTTTCCGTAAAATTTGATCCACAACAGGTCGAAGCGGCCGCCAATCAAATATCTGAAAGCTTAAAGGAACCACTTGGGTTGGTGCTGGATGGCAATGCCCGGATGGGGGTGAATCGTATCCTTCAGCTATTTAAGGGGGAAGACCAGGGCTCGGAAATAAAAATGCTTTTCAAGGTATCCACACCTGCAGTGCGGCACCAAATGAGCATACTGGTTCGACAACAGGTGGAAAAGGCGATCGAGGCTTGGGCCAAAAAGTCTGGACGAAAGGCTCCTGATCTTATCTGGCAGGATGATGTGGAACTGTAAATCTGCTGGCTAAGTAGAGACCAGTGGATGAAGTACCCTCAGGAAGGAGCTTTTCCCCTCCATTTTAATTGGCACAAGATCACCAAGGATACCGTAATCACAAGCCAGGGAGCAAACCATTCGGAGGATGCCTGAAAGAGCATACCTGGATCGGCGGCCAGTTCGGGCTGTTTGCGTAGGTTGGCCACGAGGAGTGCATAGAGAATACCGATACCGCCATAGCCTAAGTTCAGTGCGAGTCCCTTGAAACTAAGCAGGGTCGCCCGGATGGATTTGTCCCCGGATTTGTTCAAGTAGTAGCTGGTGCAAAAACCGGTCATGCCCATCGCGGCAAAGAGAAGCATGGAAAAAATCACCCCGAAGTAAGGAATGAAAAAGCGAATGCCAACCAGAGCGAATAAAGTAAGACCGGAAATGATGAGAAAATTTTGATTGGAGCTGAACCGTTCTGCCATCCCGCGGGAGATGCGGGCAACCACCATCGCCTGGAGAGCGATGATTGCCCCGATGATGCCAAAGGCAACCTCGGGGTAGGAAATTTGCCGGTAATATTCACTGTTCATGGTGATGAACATGCGAATGACACTGTCGATGGTGGCTGCCGCCAAAATAACAATCAGGGCGAAGGGAGTACGCCAGATCCAAAGAGCAACTTTCCAGGTCTGGGAAAAGGCAGTCCGGACGGTTACCACCTTGCTTGTGGACTGGTAGTTTTCAGTTTCCTGAAGAGATAAGGCGGCAAGCAGGGTAAGGAGGGCAGTGACCAGGTTGAGGAAGATGGGCCAGCGCATGGTATCCTGCTGGGTGAGTGAAACTTCCAGCCCGAGAAAGTGGCACACCTGACTCATTGCATCGGGGTCATATAAAAAACCGCCGGTCAGAAGTGCCACCATGAACGCAAAGGACTGCCAGCGGGTAACCTTTTGCAAAATCATTGCCCAGTCCTCTTTTTTACCGGCTTCATCCATGGAGTCATAGACCAGGGCTTCGTCCGCTCCACTGGCCGCGGCTTCGGCAAGCCCGCTGAGAACACGGTTGATGGCGAGGATCCAGAAAAGAAGGTCGAGGTTGGAGGTAGGGGCAAATCCCCAGACCAGCATTTCCACCACCATGAGGATGCCGGCGGTCACGATCATTTTTTTCCGGCCAATCATATCTGATAGTGCCCCCGAGGGAACTTCGGCCAGAATGATGGTGGCCGCCCAGATGGAATTAAGGATGGCAAACTGTTCAAGCGTCATCCCGAAATCAAGATAGATGACCGCAAAGACCGGATAATAAAACCGGGCATTGAAGAACATACGGAACGCAATGAAATTGCGCACATTGGCCTGGGCGATTTCCAAGCTTTTACTCACGGGTTCGAAGCAGGCAGGAATTTATCCCTGACCCAGGGAACGCATAACAAAATTGCCGTTCCCAAAGTTAGGCATATCCAAGGGGATAGACCCAGGCCAAGCGGGATAAAGCCAGCCAGGGCGGCAATGCTTGCGGCGAGCAAAGCATAGGGGAGTTGGGTGCGGAAATGATCGTAGGGCGGGATCTCGCATGCCACAGAGGACACAAGGGTGGTGTCGCTCAGAGGAGAGCAATGATCCCCAAATACCGCACCGCTAAAAACGGCGGCGATCGCAGAGGCCATCATGGCATCGGAACCAGGTGCCAGGGATGCACAGACGGGAACAGTCAGGGGCATGAGCACACCCATGGTGCCCCAGGAGGTCCCAGTGGTGAAGGAAATCAATACCCCAAGCAGAAATACCGACACGGGGAAAAGGGCTGGTGAGAGAGAGCCAGTAAGGGTTTGGGATAAATAGGCAGCCGCCCCAAGTTCGCGTAGCGTGCCACTGAGGCACCAGGCGGCAAGGAGGACAAGGGAAGGGGAGATGAAGCGCCCAATCCCCCGAGCAAATTCCCGAAGGGATGAGGACCCGGTGGCGGATATCGCTTTTCGGTTATAAAAATAAGCCACCAGGCAGGCGATGATGGAACTGTAAAGGAGTACAAGATTGGACTGGGCATCCCCGAATGCCTGTTTGATTTTGAACAAAGTGACCGGCCAGGCAGTTCCTTCGACTCCATTCTGGTATAATCCAAGGAAAAGACATCCGATGAGCACCGTCAGGGGAATAAATACCCTGGATTGCCCATTGGATAAATCCTTATCATTTCCTGAATTCAACTCATCGGGGGGAGTGAACTTGGTGCGGGCGGATTCCTCGAACTTTTTCATCGATCCGAGGTTGAGTGACCTGCGGATTGTCAGAGCCACTAATACCAGGGTGAACCAGCAGTAGAAATTTCGGGGAATGGAGGAAAGAAAGAGAGCAAAAGGCTGACTATCCGGAATGCCTGCAGCGAGGTAGCCTTCCCGGATCATGGAAAGCTGATACGCAATCCAGGTGGACATGATGGCAACACAGGCAACTGCCGACCCGGTGGAATCAACCAGGTATGCAAGCTTGGCCCGCGATAACCCAGTTTTATCCGCAAGGGGACGAAGGGCACGTCCGGCAAGGAGGGAACTGGCCAAGCCGTCGAAAAAACAAACGATGCCAATCGAGAATGCGGACCATTCAACCTTTTTCGACAGGTTTCCTCCCTTGCTGAGCCAATTGCCCAGAATTTTATCAAATCCACGCCCTTTTTCGAGTAAGGAAGCAAATCCGCCAAGCAGCAGAGTGAAAGCAAGAACGCTAAGGTTCCACTCACTGGATAGGGCAGGGACAAGAATATCGGAAATAAAGACGATGGGGGCTTGCAATAGATTTCCCTGGGTCATGAGAATAACCCCGGAAACGGCACCGATCAAAAGGCCCGGCAGGGCTTTTCTTAGGAGTAAAACCGAGAGAAGGGCAACCAGGCTGGGCCATATTGAAACAATGGGTTCGCGAAAATGGGAGAGTACGAAGGTAAGTGCGAGGAGTAACAGTACCAATCTTTTCCCATATCTCATGTGCGATCAGAGATTAGAGCACTGGAAATTTCTTACCAATCGAAATCTTTGAGAAAAAGAGCGATCGTTAGCCCATGATGGAGAGGCTGTGAATAATTTTATCGGAGTGCATAATTTTAAGGAAATCATTCCTTTCTGTAACCTGATTTTTACATAAATTGTAAGTGATCCTTCTTGCTTATTCACAATTTAGAGGGTATTATGTTATCTAATATTTAAGGCAGGACTCTATTAAATATATTTAACAAACAATTTTGGTGGAAATGGAACATTGGCACATTCTTTGCAATCACATTCGTGTGAACTGATTTTTGGTTTATTTTATTACAACTTTACTTTCTAGATAACATGAAAACACTTTTTGAGGATGATCTAAAGGATGCTGGCTACGATTTGCCCACTTCCGGGTTATGTTACAACCTTGATCCCGAAGATGCCAAGGCATTGATCGCCGAGGGCGAATGGTTACTTGCAGAGGATGAACTGGTGGCAAAAGAGGGGGAAGAGCAGCAATTTCTTTACCTCATCGTTTCCGGATCCGTGGAACTATCCAAGCGGGATGAAAAAGGGAAGCAACAGCTCATTGCCCACTTGGGCACGGGAGAAACTTTTGGGGAAGTAGCGTTCTTGCGGGGCCACATCGCCTCGGCAACTTCCGAGACCCGAGGCTTGTGCATCCTCTGGCGGATGAACCATGATCAACTGCTCGAGTTTATTGGCAGTCATGGAACCATTGCCGGGCAGTTGTGCCTAAACCTTGCCGGCTTGCTGGCAGACCGATTGCTTAAAGAAAACACCGTCGTTTCCAGTGTTAAGATGGACCTTGAGGATGCCATCGCCAGCCTCCGTGCGGTTTCGGAAGAAGATAACCTTAAAACAAACGCCCTCAAGGAACTCCAAAGTAAAGTGGACAGCCTCAACCACGCCACCCGGGCCAGGAAAGAGCGGCTGAGTAAGGGTGCGAAATTTAACTCCATCTCCATGATTAGTATGGCGGTGGCCACTTTGGCAGTCGTGGGAATGATCGGTCTATACAATTCCTTTGATCATGACGCCCCCGGTAAAGTAGTTGCCCTGAATGATGAGTTGGAGGGCATGAAGAAAAATGAGGCTTTCTATTTGGAGCTGAAGAAGCGTATTGAAGGTGAGAATGAGGAACTTGTGCTGGAAAATTCAAACATCAAAACCCTCACAAATTCCCTTTCCGCAGAGCTTGCGAGTACCCGAGAGCAATTGAGCTATCGCGATTACGAGTTTGATTCCTTGAAGGCTAAACTTATGGAGACGGAGGAGGAACTGGCCGCTTTGATCAGTTTGGAACAGGAAGCCCAAAAGGATGAGGTCCTGGTCGAGGTTCGTCCTTCCGATTTATATGTCCCACTGATCCCTCAGGAATTCCTTGATCAGATAAAAGATTGGACGCAAAATTACTCAACCCTTGCGTTTCCTTGTGATGTGAAAGTGGTCAATGAAGCGGTTGTGCTTTCCGATCTTGAATTAACCGCAAATGTGGAAGTTGAGGTGGGGGGGGCTATTGTGGTTACCCGTTTTCACCCGGTGTCGGAGGAATATGTTGTGGCAAAGCAGGGTGACAGTGACACCTTCATGGCTTCAGTTCACATAAATAATACCAATGTGATGGAGGTTCTCGCCGAAAAATTTGTCGCTCACATGAGAAACATGGGGAGGGATGTACCCAACCCTTATATGTCCAACCGTTTTTCTCAGGTTGATCAAAACTTCTCCGATAAAGACTGATTTATTAAGCCACCCCGGGAGTAACCCAGGTTTACTGCCCAATCAGTCATTAATCTTGTAGTTGACCGTATTCCCCCCCCGCTATCGGGGTGCCGGCCAAAGTGCAGTAACAAATAATCTGTTTATAGCCTTACTGACCAGATCAGAGGATTGCTTAGTTGAGTGAGGCCAGATCGATGACAAATCGGTATTTAACCTGGCTTTTTTCCATTCGTTTGTAAGCCTCATTAATTTCATCCATGCGGATGACCTCCACTTCGGAAAGGATGTTTTTTTCACCGCAAAAATCGAGCATTTCTTGAGTCTCTGCAATCCCCCCGATTAGAGATCCTGCAAGACTTCGTCTGCCAAAGATTAGTTGAGCCGCATTTACCTGACTGAGTGGCTCGACAGCTCCAACCACACACATGGTACCATTGGTTTTGAGCAGCTCGAGGTACGGGGTGAGATCATGATTTACCGGTATGGTATTGAGCAGAAAATCAAAGGATCCATTTTCTTTTGCCAGGGCCGCGGGATCGGAAGAGAGCACAACATCATCGGCTCCGAGAAGACGGGCGTCGTTTCCCTTTTCTTCCGAGGTTGTAATCATGGTGGTGTGTGCTCCCAGAGCGTGGGAAAATTTGATACCCATGTGGCCCAGACCACCAAGCCCAATAACCCCAACCTTTTGGCCCGGACCGATCTCCCAGTTTTTCAGGGGTGAGTAGGTGGTGATTCCGGCGCAGAGCAGTGGGGCGATGCCCGGTCCGCTTAAGGAATTTGGAACGCGGAGAACAAAAGATTCTTTGGCTACTACACTGGTGGAATATCCCCCATAGGTAAAGCCACCTGGGTCAGCAGATGCTGAATTGTAGGTGGCGGTAAACCCATTCAGGCAGTACTGCTCCAGGCCTTTTTCGCAGTTATTACAAACCCCGCAAGAATCCACCAGGCAACCAATAGCGGCAAGGTCGCCAGCTTTGAAGTTTTTAACCTCGTGCCCAACTTCAGTCACCCGACCCACAATCTCATGACCAGGTACGACCGGATAATTAGTCATACCCCAATCATTATTGACGAAGTGAATGTCGGTGTGGCAAACCCCACAATGTTCGATTGCAATTTGGATATCGGTGGGGCCGGTTGGACGGCGTTCGATCGTACAGGGGGCAACCCGGGCTTTGGGCCCGGATGCAGAATAGGCGGATATATTATTCATTAGGAGAGTTTACAACCAATACACAACGGCAATGCAAGCATGCAAGTAGCAGGTGCTGCAAGCTTGAGGGGAACCGAAAAAAGGTTCTTTGAAAAAACTTATGCTATGGCAACTTTGCCAAAGGATTCAATTTCCTGAACCATGGACCGTACTTCGAGACGCAATTCGTTCAATTTACCACGGGAAATTTCTATCTTGTCCCGAATCGAAGTTTGCAGCTCCTTGTTGATTTCGGACAGGCGATCGCTGAGTTTTTCCAGGTTGGCAGTAGCCTGTTCGATTAAATCCGAACCCTTGTTCTGGGCAGATTGAAATGCGGAGAGCTTATTTTCAACAATTCGCGAAACTTCCTTCGTTTCTGCAAGGAGGATTCTTTCGCTCGGTACCCGTTTGAGGTTGCTGGTCAATCCGAGTTTGGAAAGCGTCCAGATGATCCATTTGGATGGGTCGAGTTGCCAAGGCTTAACCCCATTGCGGTAATCCCATGCAAACTCGTGATGGTAGTTGTGATACCCTTCGCCCATGGTAAAAATTGCTGCCACCCAACTGTCCCGGGCAGAGTGCTCAGTAGAGTAGGGCTGTTTCCCAACCATGTGGCAAAGAGAATTTATGCAAAAGGTGGCGTGCTGAACCATCACCACACGGGCTACACCAGGTATAAGGAACCCACCGAGTGCACCTACTGCAGGAAGAAGGTTCCCACTGAAAACGGCGTAATAATATCCGATAATGGATGGAACAATAAAGCTGACCGTAAAGGAAATGGCATGAACCCATTTGTGCTGCCATGCCACGAGCTTGTCGTTATTGAGGTCGGGCACATTGTCGAGAGGGGGTTCCGGTTTCAGTTTAAACATCAACCATCCCATGTGTGCCCAAAAGAACCCCTTGGAAATGTCGTAGGGGTCATCATCGGTATCAACATGTTTATGGTGCTTTCGGTGTTCGGAACTCCACCAGATGGCGGAATTTTCAAACGCCGCAGCCCCAAAAAGTAGGACATAGAGTTTGACCGGCCATTTGGCATTAAACGCTTTATGGGAAAATAGCCGGTGGTATCCAACGGTAATACTCATGCCTGTGGAGATATAATAGAAGAGAAAGACCCCGAAGAGGAACCAGTCCCAACCATAATTCCATAGATAATAAGGAACCGCAGTAACCGTTAAAATGGCGGTAAAGATGAGAAAACCACTCGTTACCCACTCCACCCGATTGAATGGTATATTTTTGAACATATAATTTAGTTTAGTGAAAAAAGAAAAAAAGGCGAACAAGAAAGTACAGCAGTAAACCGAATCATAGGATTGAACTAATCTTTCAAGAAATCATTAAGAAATTCCTTGTTAGATCCGAATTTCGTTGTACTAAATAAAGAGTCCATGGTGGGCATCATTAAAATCATTCAATCAACAAATTACTTATGAACAAATTCAAAGTCTTCGTTTCAAGTGTTCTTTTCATTAGCTTGCTTTCCCTTTCCGGATGCTTCGTTACCAAGGCGGGAAATTATGTTTCGGAAAAAAGCAAGGCTGGTTGGTCTGCCACAAAATCATTTTTTGGTGCTGACGAAAAATAATACATTTTAGATTTCATGAAATCCTCCCTCATCCCCGTTCTGTCTTCTTTTTGCCTACTTTTGGCAACCTCCTGCTCCCTGACCGAGTTGGGAGCTACCATTAAAAACAAAGTGGTGGAAGGATCCGACTATGTGGTCGAAAAGTCCAAGAGTGCATATCATTCATCCAAGGTCGCGATTGGTCTTGGTGATGAGGAACCCACCGATCCCAACATTCTTTTCCTCAAGGGGAAAAAGGGTGCAGGGAAGGGGAAAACCGTAGTCTTAATTTCCGGTGACGAAGAATACCGTACCGAAGAAAGCATGCCAATGCTTGCTAAAATTCTGGCTGAAAAACATGGTTTTACCTGCAAAGTCCTTTTTTCGTGGGATGAGGGAGGAAAGTACATAGATCCGGACAATCACAAAGGGGTGAAAGGTTGGCATCACCTTGATTCCGCTGATCTTATGGTAATTGGTACTCGTTTTCGCGACCCTTCCCCGGAAGACGCCAAGCATGTGACGAAATTTCTCAATGAAGGAAAACCAGTTATCGGAATACGTACTTCGACCCATGCTTTTAAGTGGTTGAATGACCGTTCTTTTGGCGGATCCATAACCTTTAAGGATTTTGGGCCCAAAGTTATGGGGGAAGGTTGGGTGAGCCACCATGGAAAGCATAAAGTGGAAGGAGCACGCGGAGTGATCGAGTCCGCCAATGCGGATCATCCCATTCTTCGCGGGGTAAGTGATGTATTTGGACCGTCCGATGTTTATGGAATCAATGCCCTCACCTCCAAAGACACCATCTTACTCCGGGGGCAGGTAACCGAGAATCTGGACCCCAAATCCAAGCCTGTAGCGTCCAAAAATAATCCGATGCAGCCCCTTGCCTGGTTGCATCCCTATTCCTCTCCAAATGGAAGCAAAGGCACGACCTTCTGCACCACAATGGGGGCATCCGTTGACTTGGTCAGTGAGGATTTACGCCGGTTAATTGTGAATGCCTCCTACCACCTGACCGGGCTGGATGTTCCAGCCAGGGCAGATGTTACCTACGTCGATCCCTTTTATGCATCCTTTTACGGGTACACCAAAAACCAGAAAGGATACTGGCAAAAAATGGACATGCAACCTGCTGATTATGGGCTAGGGGAATCTCCGTTTGCTGCGGACCCCACGGGCTCTCCAGAGTGGCCGTATCGTGATCTTCCAAGCAAGTAAGTAGAATTTGATTGTCTGTTGTTGGTTCCTTCCAGCAGTGGAGGATGACCATGCTTTTTCGGTTGGCGATAGACCGCCAGTTTAATTATGAGCGATACTGAAATCCTGTTAATTCGTCATGGAGAAACCGAGTGGAATCTCTGTGGACGTTGGCAAGGGCATGCGGACTCGGCCCTTAGCAAAAGAGGAATTGCACAGGCTGTAGCTCTTGGGAAACGCATGGCAAATGAACAGGTGGACTTTGTCTATTCCAGTGATCTGGAAAGAGCACAGCATACGGCCAGGTTGGTCGGGGGGCGGAGTGGTTGGTCCTTTGATCTGATGCCCGAATTACGTGAGCGTGACCTCGGTGTTTTAGAGGGATTGACCACCGATGAAATGCTCGAAAAACAGCCAAAGGTGTATGCCTCATTTTGTGCGGATGGACCCGAATATGTGCCACCCAGTGGAGAAAGCTTCCGTCAATTTGCCGACCGATGTTTTTTGGCTATTGAAACTTTGGCAAATAGGCATCCCGGCAAAAAGATCGTTGCGGTTACCCACGGTGGGGTTTTAGGGGCGGTTTTTCGAAAGGTTTTGAATATTGGACTGGATACGGAAAGAAACTTTCTCCTGCTCAATTGTTCGATCAACCGCATACAAAAGGCAGAAAATAAATGGAATCTTCTTAGTTGGGGAGATGTCGCTCATCTAGAGGGTATGGACTCTCTTGATGACTCCTGATTTGTTATTTTTTTTGCCCTATATTTAGTGGGTTCCATTCCGCCCTTTAGAAGTATAAAAATATGTAAAAACATAAAATAAATCATCAAAATCTTGAAATTATATATTAAATTCGAGAATAATTTGATAAAAATGAATTTTGGGGGTATTCTATTATTATGAAAATCGATCCCAGAAATGATCTTTTTGAATACCGTTTTCACTACCATCTCGAAGATACTGTAGGTTACGCAGATAAGTACTTCCTTGCCCATGACTTTAAGGAAGCCAAAGAAATGTTTGAATATGCATGCAGTAAGAGAGCCTCTTCTGCCCTTCTTGAAAGGGTGGAGATGTGGAACCGTTGGGCGGACCGGTGGGATGAAGTTGAGTTTTCCACGAAAGATCATTGTTTGAACTGACTTGACCTGATCTAAAACTCCTGCTGCAGCAGGAGATGATCGGGTTATTGTGAATAACTTTTATTAAATCTCTTTTGCTATTTTAGGTTTAGTGGGATTGTTTAGAATATGCCTAGGAGAGATGATATTGAGGAATTTTTTGAATTTCGTATTCAATTCCATCACAAAGACTCTGAATTTATCAATGATCGTCACTTTACCGCAATCAATGCCCAATCCGCCATTGAAATGTTTGAGTTTGCCTGTCGCAAAGAAGAACTTGATGTAAAAATTGCGCTTATCGAAAAGTGGAACCGGTGGGCAAATCGTTGGGAAAATGCAGAGTTGGCGGTTCAGGAGGAAGCAGACTTAGTCTTGTAATCTTTCTGACCGTTGGGTTTCAGCCAGATTGCTGAAGCTCATTTTTATTGTATTCAAATATTGTTTTTACCTGAGACTGACTGCTGATTATATACACTCAGCTATGTCTCTAAAAACAACCGGCCATGCAGATACCGTTTTTCAGTTAGAAAGTTCTGCTTTCCCCACAACTGGACCCCGAGCAGGTCGTTTATCTCTACCGAAGGGTGAGGTCCTTACCCCTGTATTTATGCCAGTCGGCACCCAAGCCACCGTCAAGGGTACCATGCCTGGTGAATTGCGTGATGTGGTTCGTGCACCGATAATTTTGGGAAACACTTACCATTTAAACCTTCGACCAGGAGTCGATGTGGTCAGGCAAGCAGGGGGATTGTCTGATTTCATGAACTGGGGAGGACCGGTTCTCACCGATAGCGGTGGATTTCAAGTTTTCAGCCTTTCGAAATTAAGAAAAATCAATGATGAAGGCGTAAGCTTTCGATCGCATCTCGATGGGCGGGAGATTTTTCTGGGTCCCAAAGAAGCGGTTGAGATCCAGGATGGTCTGAGGTCTGACATTGCTATGTGCCTGGATGTCTGTCCGGCAGCTAACGACAAGCGTGAAGATGTCGAAAGTGCAGTCAGTCGCACAACTTTGTGGGCAGGAGAATGCCAAAAAGCATGGGCTCAAAGCAGCGGACCATCCGAAGGCAGAAATTTATTTGGGATTGTTCAAGGGGGTCGTTTTGAGGATTTGCGCAGAAAATCAGCACAGGAATTAATCGAGCTGGACTTTCCCGGGTATGCCATCGGTGGGGTAAGCGTTGGGGAAACCGAGGACGAGATGCTTGAGCAGGTAAGTTGGACAACATCCGTACTTCCTGCTGATAAACCGAGGTATGTGATGGGAGTAGGTACCCCGGTTCAGCTTTTACATATGGTTGGCATGGGGGCAGACATGTTTGACTGTGTGATGCCCAGCAGGGCAGCCCGGCATGGGATGGCCTACACCGCGAACGGGACTCTCAATTTACGCAACGAAAGATTTAAGGAGGATTATTCGTCCTTGGATGAAAATTCAGATTGCTACGCATCTTTGGAGTTTTCCAAGGCCTACATCCGTCATTTGATCCAGGCAAAAGAATCCCTGGCTGGCACTATTCTTACCCTGCATAACCTGCGTTTCTTTGTTTCGCTGATGGAACAGGCGAGAATTCATATTCTTCAGGGTGATTTTGCTAGTTGGTCTGCCCAGTGGATTGCCAATTACCAAGCAGGGGCTTAGTCTTGACTATACGCCTGCGATCAAGCATGTTCAAACCCTTGCTTACGGGCATCTAGGTCGGGCCGTAGCGCAGTCTGGTAGCGCACTACGCTGGGGGTGTAGGGGTCGTGAGTTCAAATCTCACCGGCCCGACCAATTTTTTTACCTTTCCACTTTGGAAAAGAAGGGTTTTCAAATCCTCACCATCTGCTAGAAATATAATTTTGCACAATTTATGAAAACTCTAGTAACGGGAGGAGCCGGATTTCTTGGTAGTCACATTTGCGAGCGTTTGCTCGAACAAGGTCACGAGGTAATTTGCCTGGATAATTTTTTTACCGGAAATAAACAGAATGTTGCCCATCTGCGGGAACATTCCAATTTTGAACTCCTCCGGCACGATGTGATTGACCCTTTCAAGGTGGAGGTCGACCGGATCTACAACATGGCCTGTCCTGCCTCCCCGGTTCATTACCAGTACAACCCGATCAAGACGGTAAAGACATCTGTGATGGGTGCGATTAATTGCCTGGGCTTGGCCAAACGGGTAGGTGCACGAATATTGCAGGCATCCACCTCGGAGGTATATGGGGATCCAGAAGTTCATCCCCAGCCGGAGAGTTACCGGGGAAATGTGAACCCCATCGGTTTGCGTGCCTGTTACGATGAGGGTAAGCGGTGTGCGGAGACCCTGTTTTTTGATTATCACCGAGAAAACAAGGTCGATGTACGGGTGGTTAGAATTTTCAACACCTACGGTCCACGCATGGCACCCGATGATGGAAGGGTGGTCTCCAACTTTATCGTGCAGGCTCTAAGAGGTGAAGACCTCACCATATATGGCGATGGTTCCCAGACCCGTTCGTTTTGCTATGTCGATGATTTGGTTGAAGCCATTTTGCGTACCATGGAGCAGGATGAAACCGTCGGTCCTGTAAATATCGGCAATCCGGTGGAATTTACCATCCGGGAACTTGCCGAGCAGGTGTTGGAAAAAGTTGGCTCTTCCTCGAAATTGGTGGAAATGCCACTGCCTTCAGACGATCCAACCCAGCGCAAACCAGATATTTCACTGGCCAGACAGGTACTAGGCTGGGAGCCCAAAATTCAACTGGCGGAAGGATTGGAGCGCACGATTCCTTATTTCCGCGAAGCCATTGCCCGTTAATTTGAACCTTCTTTCCGGTATTTTTAAAACATGAGTTTATTCTCCCCCTTTCAATCGGTTATGCAGTCCCTCAAGGGTCGGCAGTATCGAAAATTTATCAAGAAGTGTGCCCCGGTTGTTGTCCAAATCAATAAGATCGAAGAGGGGCTTCAGTCCTTGAGTGATGATGAGTTAAGGGGCAAAACCAACGAGTTTATGCAACGCTTTAAGGACGGTACGAGCTTGGATGACTTGTTGCCCGAGGCCTTTGCGGTGGTCAAAAACGGTGCCCGCCGGCTCTGTGGTAAAACCATTGATGTGTGCGACCAACCCATTGAATGGCAAATGGTGCATTACGATGTGCAATTGATCGGGGGGATGGCTCTGCATGAGCGGCATATTGCAGAAATGGCAACAGGTGAGGGGAAGACCCTCGTATCCACCTGCCCGCTCTATCTCAATGCACTTTCCGGTCAAAACTGTCAATTAGTCACGGTTAATGACTACCTGGCCCGCCGGGATTCTCATTGGATGGGTGCACTTTTTGAATTTCTCGGCCTGTCCGTGGGGTGTATCCAAAACAGTATGCCCCCTTCCGAGCGCCGGGAAATGTATTCCAAAAATATCACTTACGGAACCGCATCTGAATTTGGATTTGATTACCTGCGGGATAATGGGATGGCAACCAGCCGCGAGGACCAGGTGCAGAAAGATCATTTCTTTTGTATCATTGATGAAGCGGACTCCATCCTGATCGATGAAGCCCGTACCCCGCTGATTATTTCCGGCCCAATGCGGGATGACCGACCCCTGCCATTTAACGAGATGAAATCACTGGTGACCAAACTGGTCGATGCCCAGAACCGGCAATGCAACCGGCTGGCAGAAGATGCCAAGCGTATCTTTAACTCGGATGAAGCCGATGAGGATGCTCTCGATGAGGCAACGGCCAGGCTTTTCCAGGTAAAGCGGGGAATGCCCACTCACCGTCAATTCATGAGGATGATGGAAGACGCCAAAATCCGTAAACGCTTTGAAAAGTTCGATTTGGAAATGAATTCCGATTACAACAAGGAAAGGGCTCATAACCTAAAGGAAGAACTTCACTATGTGATCGACGAAAAAAACCAGCAGGCTGACCTGACTGAGTTAGGGCGGGGGCTCATCAGTCCGAGTGATCCTGAGGGCTTTGTTATTCCCGACCTTGCCACCACTTATGTAGAGATTGATCGGAAGAAAAATCTTTCCGATGAGGAAAAAAGAAAAGAGCGCGAACAGGCCGAGGTGGAATTTCAGGCAAAGAGCGAGCGGATTCACACCATCTCCCAACTCCTGCGTGCCTATGCCCTGTATGAGAAGGACAAGGAGTATGTGGTGCAGGGGGGCAAGGTGATGATTGTGGATGAAAACACTGGGCGTTTAATGCCTGGCCGGAGGTGGAGCAATGGATTGCACCAGGCGGTGGAATCCAAGGAAGGCGTACCAATTGAGAAGGAGACCAAGACCTATGCCACTATTACCATTCAGAACTATTTCCGGATGTATGATAAGCTGGCTGGGATGACCGGTACCGCGGAGACGGAAGCCGGTGAATTTCACGATATTTACCGCCTCGGAGTGATGGTGATCCCCACGCACCGGGAGTGCATCCGTAAAGACCTGAACGATTTGATGTTTAAAGGTAGACGCCAGAAGTATAACCAGGTGCTGGAAGACCTGACGGAAGCTCATAAGCGTGGGCAGCCCGTTTTGGTGGGCACGGCTTCGGTTGAATCTTCTGAAGTTTTCAGCCGGATGCTCAAGCGGGCAAATATTCGGCACACTGTGCTCAATGCAAAATTTCATGAAAAGGAAGCGGAGATTGTAGCCCAGGCCGGGCAGCAGGGAGCGGTGACCATTGCTACCAATATGGCAGGGCGTGGGACCGATATTAAACTCGGCGAAGGGGTGAAGGAATTGGGGGGACTTTTGGTCCTAGGTACCGAGAGGCACGAGTCCCGCAGGATTGACCGGCAGTTACGCGGTCGTTGTGCCCGCCAGGGAGATCCGGGTGCATCGAGATTTTATGTGTCCCTTGAGGATGACTTGATGCGACTTTTTGCCAACCAGGGAGCCCTGTCCAAAATGTTGGAGAAATCCTTTGGGGAGGATGAAATGCTGGAGCATGGCACCCTCGACTGGTCGATTCAGAACGCCCAGAAAAAAGTGGAGCAGCAAAATTACTCAATCCGTAAACGGTTATTGCAGTACGATGATGTGCTTAACCGCCAGCGCGAAATTGTATATTCGATCCGCAATGATGTATTGCTCGATGATGAACCCGGCAAAATCCTTTTGGAACTTGTGGAAGAGGAAGTCGAGGAGCGTCTGGCCACCATCCCAGAATCTGAATACAAGGCAAACAAACTTGAGGAGATGCCCGAATTTGAATCCCTGATTGCTTCCTGGATCAATGTAACATTCCCGCTCAATTTATCTGCGGAGGAATTCGTGGGCAAAGGCGAGGAGGGGAGCCGTAATTTATTGATCGAAAAGATTCATCAAGCCTACGAAGGAAAGCGCAAACTGGAGAACCCAGAACAGATCCAGGGCCTTGAACGCTATGTGGTGGTCAATGCGGTGGATGTGCACTGGCAGGACCATCTTACCGAGATGGAGGAACTCCGCCGGAGTGTGGGTCTGCGTGGATATGGACAGAAAGATCCGCTTAGCGAGTACAAGAGCGAAGCCTTTCGTGCCTTTGAGGAAATGATGGGCTCGATGCGATCGGAAGTCTGCACTGGTATGTTCCGTGCCGCGACCAACTTGGCGGCCTTTGAAAATATGCTAAGCACCCTGAGTAAGTCGGCTAAATCGATCGGGCCAGACTCAGGCACTGCATCCGGGTTTGACCGTTTTTCGGCTCCTTCTTCTCCCGCCCCTCAAATCGAGGAGGCTCCTTCCCGGGTCGCCGTTCCGGTGGTCCGTGAGGCACCAAAGGTAGGCCGCAATGATTCCTGTCCCTGTGGGAGCGGGAAAAAGTACAAGAAGTGCTGTGGGGTGGGTGCGGTTGCCTAAAGGCTGAAAGCCCGCATAAGCTTTACTCTTCTACAGTAGGGAGTAGTTTTCCCAGTTCGATCCATTGTTCCGCCGTTATTTTTTCCGGTCTGGTTGTCGGGCAGATTTGATTTTTTTCGAGCCAGGAACTCATCCTTTGTTGAACCTCTTTGCTTTCCTTTTTGAGCAGTCCTCCAAGTTGCTTTCTGCGCTGGGTGAAAATCCTGCGTATTAAGGTGCGTGCAGTTTTGTGGAACACATAAGGTTGGGCCTTCCGGTCCATTCTTAAGAGGGCAGAATCAACAGCGGGGGCAGGGTGGAAGCATTGTCCCGGCACGGAGTGATAGCCTGCCTGCCTGAAACTGGTCTGTAAAAAAATGGACAAAGCATTGTATGCTTTGGTTCCTGACTTGGCCAACATTCGCTCGGTTGCCTCTTTTTGGAGCATCATCACCATGCGAATGGGCAAGCTTGGAGAACCAAGAATGCCTTCCATCCAGGCAGAGGAAATAGCATAGGGCAGGTTGGCGACCACCGCATATTCGGATGTGCTGGAGGGCAGATTGCCCGTGGGAAACTTTACCGCATCTGCCCGTAGCAGGTCGAACTGACCCGATTCGATAAAATTTGCCAACCTTTGACGGAGGTGTGCATCAAGCCGCCGGTCAATCTCCACTGCATAAACCTTATGTCCGGCCAACAATAACTTTTCAGTCAGGGTGCCCAGTCCAGGCCCGATTTCGAGAACAGGACAGTTTGGGGACAAATCCGCCATTTTGACAGATTTTTGAACCAAGTTGCCATCCACCAAAAAATTCTGACCCAATTTTTTCTTGGGGCGGTGATCCAGTTGCCTGAGCAACTCACTTGTCTCAGATGGGCTTAAGGGCATGGAAAAGAAGTAGAAAAACTAAAGGATTGTCTACTCGCAGTCCTTCATTTCCTCGATGAATTCGTCCACATCCTCCGCCCTCATCAGGGCCTCACCGCAGAGCACTGCATCTGCACCTGCCTCCCGGGCACGCCAGGCATCGGCTGGCTCCAGGATTCCACTCTCACTTACTTTGATAATTCCAGCTGGAATTTGTGGGAACAAACGTTCGGTCACGGCGAGATCGGTCTTGAACCTTTTCAGGTCACGGTTGTTAACTCCGAGCAAGAGTGGGTTGTGGGGAAGAACTTTTTCCAGTTCTGCTTCTTCGTGAATTTCATACAGGCAGGTAAGTCCAGCCAAATCTGCGGCGTTTCGGAGGATTTTAAGCTCATCATCATTGAGGGCCCGTACAATTAAAAGAATGGCTTTTGCACCGGCTTCCAGGGCTTCCAATACCTGAACCGGGTGAACCATGAAATCCTTCCGCAGGGTAGGGGTGGACCGGTTGTGCTCGCAGATGAAATCGTTCACATCCCAAAGATCCTGCAGGGTGCCGCCAAAGTAGGGTTCATCAGTGAGCACCGATAAACAGTCAGCACCTGCATTGATGTATGCCCGTGCTTGTTCAACGGCAGAAGCCCCGGAGGCAATCTCGCCAGCGGAGGGTGATTTACGCTTGATCTCGGCAATGACAGATAATTCATCAGGCCCAGAAAGTGCGTCCAGAAATGACGGACCGCTTTTCATACGCTCTCCAAGGTTGGATAATTCGCTGTCGCGAATGGGGCGAAGGATCGGTTCGATCTCCCGGCGCTTGGCCGCCATGATTTCAGATAGTTTGTCCATGAAATTAAAAGATGAAAAAATTGAGTTTGCCGGGCTATGGGTTTGCCACTCCCCAGCATTCCTTCCATAGTGCGCCTGCGTGAGCGAAATTCAACGACTAAGAGAACTAATGGCCAGATTAAGGGCACCGGATGGATGTCCGTGGGATCAGGAACAAACCCATCAATCCATTGCCCGTTGTCTGGTGGAGGAAGCGGCGGAGGTGCTGGAAGCAATTGATACGGAAAATACTGAGTTGCTCAGGGAGGAATTGGGCGATCTTTTACTTCAGGTAGTTTTTCATGCCCAGATCGAGGAGGAAAAGGGCGGGTTTGATCTGGAGGATGTCGCCCGGGAGATTTCCGAAAAATTAATCCGCAGGCACCCCCATGTATTTGGAGATCCCCATGACAAGGAAAAGGATGCCAATGCAGTGGTTGACCGTTGGGAGCGTATAAAAGCGGAAGAGAAAAAGGCCCGAGGCGAGGATGACTCCAATCAATTATTTAAGGATTTACCCCCGCAATTGCCTGCC
>CALKMX010000044.1 GCA_938091675.1 uncultured Opitutales bacterium | reverse complement strand
TCGAAGAAATCTCTGGTTTTGATGCGATCATTGTCTACAGTAATTACTCTTACTGGGACAACCTTGCTCTTGGTAACCTCGTCAGTGAATACGCGGCTACTGGTGGAGGTGTAATAACCATGCCTGGTGAGAACTTGTTCTTTGCTGATTCCGATGAATGGTCGCTTGCTGGAGAATGGCGGAATAATGGACTGGCTCTCTTTGAAATGCAGGCAGCTTTTGATGGTGAAGTACACACACTGGGAGAAATCAATTTACCTAATCACCCACTTGTAGAAGGGTTAAACTCGTTCTCAGGGAGCTGGAGAATTCTCCATCAAGCACCTAATCAAGGTGGATTCGTTGCTGCATCATGGATGGACGGTACGCCTTTGATTACTTTCCGTACCGAACCAAACTTAGTGGTTGATCTAAATTTCTTCCCTACCCATGGACAGTGGGATCAAGAAACGGACGGTTGGGTAATGCTGAAAAATGCCATCAATTGGACAACTCGTTCTTTTACTCCAAAATGGTTATCGGGCAATCCTATGTCTGGTGTAGTGAATGGAAATTCCGAAGGTAGCATGGATTTGGCATTCGACTCTTCAGATTTAGGCGAGGGTAACTATTCAGCTGAGGTTCAATTTTCCAGCAACGACCCAGTTAACCCTTTCTTTGCTGTTGAGGTATTATTAGAGGTACAGGAAAACCAAGCACCAATCGCTAGTTCCAAAACTCTATACCTAAAAGAAGATGGATCCTTACAGTTTTCTCTGGATGCAATAGACCCAGATGGAGATGGATTAACCTATTTGATAACCAACCTCCCAACTTCCGGATCCTTGGAAGGTGAAAATCATAATTTTACTTACACTCCAGCCCAAAACTTCAACGGCCATGACAGCCTAACTTTCAAAGTAACCGATGGAAGAAAAGAAAGTAATCTTGCCACAGTCTCCTTCGAGATCGAAGCAGTTAATGATACCCCATGGGCTCAATCCTTTGAAGTTAATGCAACGGAAGATGAGTTTTTCACTGTGGACTTCAATTATGGAGACATTGATGGTGATACCCTAAATCTCAGCATTAGCAAATATCCAACAAATGGATTTCTATGGGAAGACAATGGCCAATGGCTGTATTTTCCAAATAATCATTTTAACGGTGAAGATACATTTAGGTATTTTGTAAACGATGGCTTACTTGATAGCACTGAGGCTATTGCATTGGTTCGCCTAAAAGCTCAAAATGATGCTCCGGTAGCTAAGAATGTAGAGATCAATACAAATGAAGATAGTTCTGTCTCTTTTGAGCTATCCGCTTCCGATGTTGATAACGATTCTTTGACATACCGTGTAGTGCAAGACCCAATCCACGGAAGACTTTCTCAAGGAGGTAACAGTAACTTTACCTACAGTCCTTTCAATGAATACTCCGGACAAGATTCTTTCACTTTCCAGGCTTTTGACGGTAAAGTATACAGCAATATTGGCTCAGTAAAAATAACGATTACAGAAGTTAATGATCCCCCAGTTGTCCAATCCTCCACCTTTAAACTTAGAGAAGACAGTAATATTGCAATCAAACTAATTGCATCAGACCCAGATGGAGATTCATTAACTTTCTCTTTAATCTCTGGTCCAATGAATGGCTCAATTACAGGAACCGGACCAAGTTACAGTTACACTCCCTCAAAAGACTTTAATGGTGTAGATAGTTTTGAAGTTCAAGCTAGTGATGGTGAACTCACAAGTAATGTTGCTCTTATAACATTGAATGTGGAATCACAGAACGATGCTCCTTATTTTGAATACAATCTGGCCACACTTAGTGGAGGAGTTCGCGAAACACCAATGAGAATAAAACTACAAGCGAAGGATATTGATAACGATGAAGTATCCATCTCCCTAAGCTCTAGTCCCAGCAACGGTACTTGTTATATAGAAAATGAAGAACTCATCTATTTACCATCTGTTGGTTTTAGTGGCATAGAAAACATCAGTCTTGAATTAAATGATGGAAATCAAAGTGTGATCGAAGAATTGACCTTAAATGTAAATTCTCATGAAGACCCATTTAAGATCAATTTTGATGATCAAACTGATCCTCTACTTATTAATATGCTCTACCAAGCAAATGAAATCCTTTTGAGCAGGGGTAAGCCAGTATTTCAATTGGAGCAATCCAGTGATGAAAATTCGGTGTCTGCTGCCATGTCAAATGACACAAATTTCACGGGACAGGGTTTAAATGAATGGCTGGAAAATATTGAAGGGTTACCTGGTACTTCCTTTGTTTTCCAAGCCGAAGAGGTCGAAAATCGCTTGCATTGGAAAGTGTCCTCTTTTTTGGATCCAGCATCTAGTGTAGATACAGATAACAATACTTCTACAGATAGTTCAGAAGGTGGCTCGCAAGATTCTACAGAAGAGACCAAAGACGAAAAGAACGGGTCGCAAGAGGAAGAAAGTGAAGAGAATGAAGTTGCCGATAATCCAGCAGTGGAGGAACTCCCCTTCATCGAAAACCTCGGCTCTAATTGGTACAATGCTCAGGGTATTGGTGTATTCTTTGATTCTGGAGATGGATGGATCTACCAAGTCGATATGGGATGGTGTTATCTCAAGATTTGCTCAGACCAAAATTCATTTTGGATATTTCACGAATCTCTTGGTTGGTTTTGGATGAGCCAGGAACTTCCCAACATGCTTTATCTGGTAAACGAATCTTCTAGCGGATGGTTCTATTTCCCATTCGATAACTTAACTGAGAGCAATTTCATTTATGGATATGAAAATCAAGCTTGGCTCCAATGGAAGGAATAAACTGCAAACAAAAATCACTTATGAAAATGAATTCAAACTACACTTACATCGAACAACAATTGCGCACCTTACAAGGAAAAGAAATGAACAAAAAACAGTCCTTTGAGTGTCTATTTTGTTATTTAATCGGATCTAGCCTAATAGCTCTTTAGCCAAGATTCATGGGGGACATTCAATGATTATACTTATCCGAATTCTTTTTACTTTAACCTCCTTAGGGTTCGGATCATGTATTATGTTTAATTCTCACCATCACATAATTTTGGATCACAATATTTCGATAAATATCGAAAAGGAAGTAAACCGATTTATAGAAGGACTTTATCAAGAGGAGCCCTTGAAATAGCTAATCCAAAATTAATACAGGCAGGCCCTTAATTCAAGGGCCTGCTTTTTTGTAAGATTGGTCTCGCTCGTTTCCATAAACTTTTATGAACTCAAGTCAGTGGACTACAAACTGTCTGAATTTGGGAAACGCTTTGCCGGCAAGATTGGAATTACTGAGTTAATGGATGACTTGGGAGCGGCTCTGTCCGCTGACCCCGCCCCCTTGATGCTGGGTGGAGGTAATCCTGCTCACATACCTGAAATCCAGGCGGCTGCCCGAAAGAGAATGGAAGCCATTCTTGCCCAACCTGGTGAATTCGAGCGGTTGATTGGGAACT
>CALKMX010000043.1 GCA_938091675.1 uncultured Opitutales bacterium | reverse complement strand
GGGCACGCTCTAAAGCGGCGGAGATTGAAGCCATGTCGTGTCCATTCTCAATCCGTTCCACCGCAAATCCATAAGCAACAAAACGGTCGATCACACTCTCGCTCTGGCTGGCATCGGCCATGGCATCGAGGGTCACATCATTGGAATCATAAAGAATGGTCAGGTTATTGAGGGCCAGGTGACCGGCAAGGGAGGCAGCTTCTGCAGCCACACCCTCCTGCAAGCAACCATCCCCAGCGAGGGCGATTACCTGGTGATCGAAAATCGGATGATCCGCGGTATTAAAATGAGCGGCTGCCATCTTGGATGCGATGGCCATACCCACCGCATTGCCCACTCCCTGACCGAGGGGACCGGTGGTACATTCAACCCCTGGGGTTTCCCCATACTCGGGGTGACCGGGTGTCTTGCTGTGGAGTTGGCGGAAATTCTTTACCTCTTCGAGAGGAAGATCATACCCGGCAAGGTGTAACCAGCCATAAAGGAACATACTGCCATGACCGGCGGAGAGTATGAAACGATCGCGGTTTAACCATTGATCATCGGATGGATCGATCTGTAAATCTTTTCCGAATAGAACCGCACCCACTTCGGCGGCTCCGAGGGGAAGTCCCAAATGCCCTGAACTACAGGCGTGAATTGCATCGATTGCCAAGCCGCGTGCTTGATCGGCAGCTTGCTGGAGAATTTCTTGGTTTTGCATATCTTTGAATAAAACTTCGAATTAAAAGAAAGAATCACTTTATGGCTCTGCCCGACCTTGGCGAGCAATTCTTGCCCAGATTAATAATCCGGATCCTGAGCAGGCAGGATTATTCCTGATAAATGATGTCGGTCGATGTAAGCTCGACCAAATTTTCACCGGGGGCAACTTCCACTTCTTTCGACCAGATGGTGACCACATCGGTGTCCACATCCTTATCTATTCCGATCACAAAGTATTTATCATCCGGGGATATATTTTCTAAAGATGCCTGACCGTAAGGATCAGTACGGGCACGCCCGATCTTGGCGGACAGAAGAATGGCTTTTACCCCAAGGGCAACCTCCGGGTTGTTGGACCCGTCCTTTTCTGCCTTTGCCCAGAGCTCAGCGACCGAACGAACCTCCCCCGCCACTGCGGGATCGGAACTAATATCCTTGAGCAATTCCTTGAGATCCTGAGTGGTCAGATAAATTTCGGAAGCCTGGGCGGGTTTTAAAGTACCATCGCGGGCTTGTTTGCGTGCTTTGAGCTTGAGAAAGGTGGGGGCATTGGGATCAACCTGCTGGCGGGCCGTTTCCTCCTCCTGGGAGGATGGTGGGGTGGGTAACGATTCGCGGTACATCTGCCCACCTGAATGGGAAGGGGGCTTGGCAAGGGCAAGGTTGGCGGAACTAAACAGGCCATCGGTGCTTTGATTAAAAGATTCAGACCTGAGAACTTTTTGAACTTCCGGAGAATCATTTAATAAACTGATCACCGGGTGGTTGGCATATTCGTCTTTGAGCAAATTATCGATAATTTCCTTGGAATTAACCGGGGTGGTGTATTTGTGCCTGCCCGCATCCAAAAATGCCTGCAACTGATCATCCGAGGGTAAGGGTACAGAATTTTTGGGGACAAGCAGGAGAGAGGTGTCGAACAATTGCTTTTCGCGCTCAGAAACATTCAATTTGGCCGGTCTGCGAATGGATAACTCGGGTTGTGCGACCATTGAATTGGAATGAAACTGGTGGATCGGGCGGAGCCCGGGGTTGGAAGCAAGTTCATTTAGGGTGTAAAACCGAGGCAGGGATGCATCCATCCGTTCAAAAACAGAGACGGACTTAGGATAAATCAGCGGGCGGGAAAAAGAAGATTTTGACATTTCCACAATTTTATCGCCGCTCAACTGCTCGAGTCTTAACGGTTCCTGAAGCATGGGGGATGAAAACCAGTCATTCAAGCTGTCAGACGCAAACAGACTGGCTTGAGTCAACAAACAGAAGGCAATTTGAGCTGTACGGAAAATGGGCATAATCCTAAGGGAGACTTCAATCTAGTTAATTTCTTATACCCTTGTAAAGATTTTCTTCTTGAAAGCATTCGCAATAAAGAATTTTTTCATACTTTGCACAAATTTAATATGCCTTGTCGCATAATCCGACTATATCCACCATTCAGCCTTTTAAAAATATCTAGATACCCGAATAACCCTACCTATGAGCGAAGAAAACAGTGATGAATTCATGATCGAGGCGAAAGGCCTGTCCAAATATTACGGTGATTTTATCGCCGTTGAAGACCTTAACTTTTCCATCCGCAAGGGTGAAGTGGTCGCCTTTCTTGGGCCCAATGGTGCCGGTAAGAGTACCACCATGAAAATGCTGACCGGATATTTGGCACCATCTGCAGGGGTTGCCAGGGTATGCGGGCTGGAAGTTGCCAACAACCGCTCCCTCGTGGCCAACCGGATCGGATATCTGCCAGAGAACGGTCCGCTCTATGAGGAAATGACCCCGATTGGATTGCTCAACTTTTTTGGCGATGCCCGGAGCATGGATGAATCGACCAAGCAGGACCGGATATCCCAGGTAATTGAACAGTGTGCCCTGCAGACTGTGCTCAGCAAACCAATCGGCAAACTCTCCCGAGGATTCAGGCAGCGGGTGGGCATGGCCAATGTGCTTTTGCACGAGCCCGATGTATTAATTATGGACGAGCCCACCGCCGGGCTTGACCCCAACCAGGTACTGGAAGTGCGCAAAACCATTAAGGGCCTGGGAAAAACCATCCTCTTATCCACTCACATTTTGCAGGAAGTTCCTGAAGTGGCCGACCGGATCATCCTGATCCATAACGGGCGGTTGATCTTTGAGGGAACCCCGGATGAGCTGAAGGGCGAGACATCCCTGGATACATGGTTTAACCAGCAAACCCTTGCCGCCTAAAACATTTTAGATTTTTCCATGAACACAAAAGCAGTTCTCGCCGTATTTAAACGCAACCTCGCCGCTTATTTTGGCAGTCCCAGTGGATATGTATTTATCTGTGCCTTTCTTCTGGCCAGCGGACTGGCGGCTTTTTGGCCGCAGGAATTTTTTGATTCCAACCTGGCCAACCTTGATCAGTTAAACCGTTTCCTTCCCCACATTCTTCTCGGTTTTATTCCCGCCATCACCATGAGTATCTGGGCGGATGAAAGACGTCAGGGGACGGACGAGCTCCTGCTGACCCTGCCCGGGAGTGACTTTGATGTGGTCATTGGAAAATACCTCGGTGCGGTCGCGATCTTTTCGGTATCCCTGGTTATCTCCCTGATCGCCAACTACTATGTCCTAAGCCAGCTGGGCAACCCCGACTTTGGATTGCTTGTTTCCACCTATATTGGCTACTGGTTTGTGGGACTGAGCATGATTGCGATTGGGATGGTCGCATCCTTCCTTACCGCCAACCTGACCGTGGCTTTTGTTTTGGGAGTGGCATTCAATTCCCCCCTTGCCCTGCTCCCTGACTCCGATTGGGCCATTGCCACAAACTTTCTCGATTTTAGCCGTGGTATCATCAGCACATCCGGAATGATCTTTTTTGCGGGGCTGGCGATTGCGATGCTCTACCTTTCCTCCATTTTGATTGGGCGCAGACACTGGGTGGGCAGCCCTTTGGGAAAATCCAAGTATTCCCATTTCTCCTTGCGTGTGATTGCCACCGTGGTGACCGCATTTGCCCTGACCCAGTATTTCCGCAACCATGATGTGGTACGGATTGATGCGACCGCTGAACAGTTGAGCAGTCTGTCGGAAGGATCGATTGATCTGTTGGGCCAATTGAAAAGCCCGGTGGAAATCGACGCATTTATTTCGCCCTCCGATTCCATGCCCGAACAGTATGTGCAGACCCGTATCAATTTACTCACTGCACTTCGTGAAATTGACCGGGAGACCAAGCTGGTATCGGTCAATATCCATGTGATCACCCCGGAGGATAATGCCTCCGCAACCGCAGAAAAATATGGAGTGGAAAACCAGAACGGGGTGACCCCTCCCCTCTTTGTGATGGAGGGCGGCCGCATGGTGCCCTGGCAGAAGGATTTGTACATGGGTGTGGTCTGCAAGGGAGACACCGGCCAGCAAACCATCCCGTTTCTCTACAAGGGGCTACCGGTAGAGTATGAAATTGTCCGCACCATCAATGCGGTCAGCGGATCGCAAAAGAAAAAGACCCTGGGCGTATTTGCCACTGATGCACCGGTACTCGGAACCGCAGGCATGGGCATTATGGGATTCAATCTGGGTGGGGGCACACCTGCCTGGGAATTTTTTAATGAATTAAACAAGCAGTATGATGTGCAGGAAGTTACCGGGGGAGAAATTTCACCGAATGACTATGATGCCCTCGTGGTGGTCCAGCCCAGCACACTCGATAACGAGAAAATGGATGACTTGGTCGCTGCGATCAAATCGGGCATCCCCACCGCCATCTTTGAAGATCCCCTCCCCCTCATCCAGGGTAGTGTAACCGGCACCTACGAGCCCCGCCGCAACAACAATAGCGGCCCAGAAGGTGGAAGTGCCCCGGAAAAAGGAGATTTAAGCAAACTTTGGAATCTGCTGGAGGTAAACTTCAACCTCGATCCGATGGAAAGGCTGCGAAAGATTCAAACAGAACTGGGCAACCTCAAACAAAATGCCACCCGCAGTTTGGCACCTGCCCGTGGACGGTTCCCGGAAGTGGGCACATTCTTCACCAGCCTGGAAAACCTGATCAAAAAAGCATCTGAGTATGAGGCACGGTTAAAGTCCAACGCGTCCTTATCCCAGAACGACTGGAATAGTTTAAAACTTACCTCCCTGCGCAATGCTTTTGACAAAATGGAAAGCAGTCACCCCATACGAAATTTTGTGGAGCAAAAACTTCTTTCTGATTTGGACACCCGACTGGGTGGCTTGCAGGAGCGAATTTTACGGGATCCCTACAATCCATTCCCCAAAATTCCAAGATCGGAAAACTTTCCGGACGAATTCGTTTATGTGGGAGGTTTGCAAAATTCCTTCCATAACGACCCCATTACTTCGGAACTGCAATACTGCCTGTTCACCTGCCCGGGAACCCTCTATCCCAAGGCATCGAGCAACCTGACTTTCCAGCCATTGCTCCGTACCCGTGGCGGACCGCTTGCCGGAACCACGAGTTTGGAAACTTTCTGGACCGGTGGAGTGTTTGGAACTCCCCGCCGCTTTAACCCGGACCGCACCCTTTATCCCGGTTCCGGCGGGCAGGAAGTAATTGCCGCTTCGATTTCCGGAGAGGTAATGGACGGGAACCAGACCAGTAAGATCAATGTCATACTGGTGGCCGATGTGGACATGCTAGCCGATCCGTTCTTCAATATCCGCAGCCGCGGACCGGAATCTGATTTCCCGCTTGATGTGGACAATGTAACCCTGTCCCTCAACCTGATTGACCATCTCTCCGGCGAGGAGAGCCTGCTGGACATCCGCAACCGCAGAAGGTTGCACCGTACCCTGGAAGAATTCGAGAAGAGCATAGAGGAAGCCCGCGAAGTGGCATCCCGCACCATCCAGGAAGCGGAGAGCTCAATTCAGGGAATTCTGCAGGATGAAAACCGCAAACTCAATGAGGCACTTGCGGAAGTGCAAAACAGCCAGAGCTCTATGACCCAGGGCCAATTTATGCAGGTTCTGCAAACCGAGGCGGCAAAGTTGCAAAAAAACATGGCCAAGCGCGAACGTGAACTTCGTCAAACCACCAATCTCGCCATTAAGGATGCGGAAAGAAAGCGGGATCGTGAAATCCGCGAGAAACAAAGAAGTATCCAGCGTCTCTCGGTGTTTGTACCCCCGCTCCCCTTGCTCCTGATTGCTCTTTTCGTTTTCTACAAGAAACGGGGGGCCGAAATACAGGGAGCCATTGATTCACGGGTACGCTCCTAAAACGCCCGATTTCTATCTCTAACTACTCTTTCGACATCCCTTAGAAATGAACGAAAACAAGAAGACCATCTCCTTTCTCGCCGTTGCACTCATCGCAGTAGCAATTGCCACTTTCACCTCTCCCACCAAGCGGGACCCCTCAGCCAAGCCAAACCTAATGGGGCAGGCACTGTTCGAGTCCTTTGATCCACGCTCGGTGACCGGAATCGAAATTGTTGAGGTGGACAATGAAGACATTCAGTCCAAATCGATCGAGGTCACCCAGACAGACAAGGGCTGGTTTATCCGGCGTCCGGGCAAAGCCGATTATCCTGCCAATGCGGATAACCAGCTCAAGGATGTGGCCAGCATACTTTTTGACCTGCGCATCATTGACCAGGCAGGAGAAGGTGCCGGTGAGCATGCAAAATTCGGAGTGATTAATCCCAGCAAGGCCGACCCGACGGAATCCGGGATTGGCAGGTTGATTCATTTAAAGAACAGTTCGGGTTCAAACTTGGCCAGCCTGATCATCGGGCAAGAGGTTGAGGGATTGCCCAGCACCTATTTTGTCCGCAAGCCAGAGCAGAACGCAGTCTTCCGGGTGGAAGTACGCAATGCCCGTGATGTGTCCTCCAAATTCGTGGACTGGGTGGAGCAGGACTTCCTCGATCTGGACAAGTGGAAAATCAGGCAGGTTACCCTCGACAATTACGATGTTAACCTTGCCCAGGGCCAGATTAATCGGACGAGCAACCCTCTGGTGTTAAACTTTGCCGATTCCAAATGGAGCCTGACTGGTTCAGACCTTAAGGAAAATGAAGAACTGGACAAGGAAGTGCTCGATGCCATGAAAGACGCATTGGATGATCTGGAAATTATCGATGTGGAAAGAAAGCCCGAGATATTGGTAAAAAACCTGGAACAAGGCCGGGAGTTTTTCAGCAACCTCCGGGACTCCAACAACCAGGCTGTCGTTCAATCCCTTCAACAAAAAGGGTTCTACACCATCGCAGCCCAGGATGCCGCCGGACAGACTGTTCCCAAGGTTGTGTCCAACAAGGGTGAGGTGCTGGTTGGCATGGAAAGTGGCGTGGAATATGTATTGCGGTTTGGCGAGATTTACCGGGGTCCGGAAGAGGATGAAAACTCATCCGGGAACAGCCGCTATATCTATGCCTTTGCCCGGGTAAATGAATCCCTGCTTTCCCCTCCTCAGCTTGAAGCACTCCCTTCCACGGACGGAGCCCAGGGACCGGAAGGTGATAAAGGACCCGTGGCCAAGCCCGGATCGCCCCCTGACTTCACCCCGCCCACCCCTCCTCCAAGCATTACCCCTCCTCCCCCACCCGCTGGAGCCAAGAGTAAAAAGGCCAAGGTATCTGCTGCTACTGCTGACCAGAATTCCTCATCCCAACAGGATGCCGAAGCTGTCAAAAAGAATGCAGAAAAGGACGCAGAAATTGCGAGGATTAATGCATCCAACGCCCGCAAACAAAAAGAGTATGACGACAAGGTGGCCAAAGCCCGCCAACGTGCCAATGAGTTAAACCAGAACCTTGCCGGTTGGTATTATGTGATCTCCAATGATGTATACGAAAAGATCCGCCTGGAGAGAAACTCCTTTGTGACAAGTAAGGACAATCCGGAAGTTGTGCTGCCCGATGAGGTGTCAGCCTCCCACATCCTGATATCGTACAAAGGAGCAGACCGTGCCGACTCCAAAATCACCCGCAATAAACAAGCGGCCAAAAAAGAGGCGGAAAGAATCCGTGGCTTAATTGTCAATGACGGGAAAGACTTTGCCCAAATGGCAAAGGAACATTCTGACGGTCCATCCGGGCCCAAAGGAGGAGACCTGGGCAAATTCAAATTTGAAGTGATGGCCAAACCATTTTCCGAGGCTGCATTTGCCCTGGAAAAAGATGAGGTTTCTGAAGTCGTGGAAACCGGGTTCGGGTTTCATGTAATCAAGCGTACAGAATAAGGAGTATTCCGCCCTTTTTGGCTTTGAGCAACTAAGCTCATTGGGTATGATGCGGAATGGCTTTGTCCTTTCGCTCAAGCAATCAATCAGCAATATGGGATCGTATCCGCTCGGATGACGCCACCAAGCTGCGCCTTAAGTATGATGCCTATTATCATATTTTTGATGAGCAAAAAGGTACCCGGGTAAAAAAAGATGGCAAAGAATATGTCATGCTCTCGAGCAACGACTATCTTGGCCTTTCTCAGCACCCCAAAATCAAAGAGGCAGGAATGGCAGCCCTGCAAAAATGGGGAAGCAGTACGACGGGTGCCAGGTTAGCCAATGGGGGGAGAATTTTTCACCGCGAACTGGAGGAAGACCTGGCCGATTTTTTGGGAAAGGAAGCGTGCCATGTTTTTTCTGCGGGATATCTTGCCTGTGCCTCCGCGGTGACCGGTTTTGTTGACCGGAAAGACATAATTTTCGCGGATAAAAACCTGCATTCCTCTTTGTGGAGTGGCATTCATTTAAGCGGGGCAACCTGTGAACGCTTTGCTCATAACGACCCCGAACACCTCGGTGAACTTCTTGCCTCTGAGAATTCAACCACCCCTAAGGCAGTGGTGCTTGAGGGAATCTATTCGATGGAGGGACACATCGCCCGGCTCCCTGAGCTCGTTGAGGTGGGTAAGAGGTTTAATGCATTCATAATCCTGGACGATGCCCACGGGGTCGGAGTGCTGGGGAATTCCGGTCGGGGAACGGCAGATCATTTCGGGCTTACCCAGGGAGTGGATGTGATCTGTGGTAGTTTCTCCAAATCCTTTTCCGGCATGGGTGGTTTTGTTTGCTCGAGCAAAGATGCCATCGATTACATGCGTAGTCATTCAAAACAGACCATTTTCTCTGCCGCACTTTCTCCCTCCGCCACCGCCTGTGCCCATGCCGCGTTGCAGGTATTCCGTGCTGAACCAGAGCACAGACAAAGGCTCGAAAAAAACCTCACCCGCTACCGGAACTTATTGCATGAATTACAGCTCGATACCTGGGAGAGTGAATCCCCCGCTATCCCCATTGTTTTGGGCAAAAAGGAAAAGGTCTATTATTTTTGGAAAGCTCTGTTGGAAAAAGGGGTTTATGCGATTATCTCCATTGCCCCGGGAGTCCCACCAGGCAAAGATTTAATCCGTACTGCAATATCCGCTGCCCATACGGACAGCGATTTGGACATCATCGAAGATGCGATCCGCTACGCTGCAACCAAGATATAAATGATGGAATGAATTTTTTCGCAGCAATGAGAAGAAATCTAAATCCCGGAAAGCTTTCGTATTCTTGTAAGAATTAAGATTGCATCCAGAAACTTTAAAAAATTGGTTCCCAAAGGCTTGAATAACGGCCGGAACAGATAGGTGCGGGCATGCAAAAAACCGTCCTTTACTGACTCATTTTTGCGGATCTCGTCCCCCCATTTTTTCATCAGCAATTCAAAATTCTCCTCGTTTCTGTCTTTGCGTCCGGTGGTGGCACCTTTGACATGATCGATCACGCTGTCATGGGCAACATAATGGGAGTAACCGGCCCTATTTAAACGAATGCACAGGTCCATATCCTCGCAACCGTTTATAAACTCTTCATCAAAACCGCCCTGCTCTAAAAATAGCTCACGCCGGATCATGCAGCATGCGGCAGTCACCGCACTCCAAATACGGGATTCACCCTTAAAAGGATGATGGAAAAAACCTTGACCAAAGTGCCGGGGGTTTCCCAAGGGAGAAAATACTACCCCCATATGATCAAACCTTTTTGTCCCGTAAAGTTTTTGTACATTGCCCACGAATCCAACCTTTTCTTTTTCTTCCAAAATACGCAGCATGGGGGAAAGCCAGTCCCCTTTGACAAATGCATCGTTGTTTAAAAAAAGGAGATACTCACCCCTTGCCTCTCTGGCCAACCAGTTGTTGTTTTTTGCAAATCCCTGAGTGTTCTCCCGGTGAAAAACCCGGAATGGAGAAGGAAGGCTATCTAAATAGTCTGCGGTACCATCCACACTGCCATCATTGGCAATCAACACTTCATAAGAAACTTGACCCTCTATGGTTTGTTCAAGGCAGGAAATGCATTTCTTGGTCAG
>CALKMX010000042.1 GCA_938091675.1 uncultured Opitutales bacterium | reverse complement strand
TCTACTTGTATTTTTTAATAAAGAGAACCAAGGACTCATACTCCAAGGGTTGCAACTGGTAGGGAGGCATCATCCCAATGAGGTATCCCTTCACGGTTTTAGCTCCTGGGTTTTGAATGGATTCAATCAGATAGGCGTCGTCCGCGTTTTGGGCCGAGGCCGAAATGAATTCACGATGGCTACCGGACAGCCCCTTGAAAGTCGGGCCATGATTCAGTCCACCATCCGTGGTATGGCAGGCCACACATCCCATGCTGTTGTAGAGTTCCTCGCCCTTGGCAATTGTTGCCTCCTTCAGCACAACCTCTTTTTTGTCGGAAGAATAGCGGTCACCTGCGTTGGGGCGCACCACCACCACCAGTTTGCCTGGTTCCGAGCTTATAGTTCTCACCTGAGTTCTTGGAGATTTAAAAACGATCGTTTCTTTGCCATCTGATAAAAAGGTCAGTTCGAGAGTTTGTTTTGCGGGACCACTCCTCAGAGCAAACAGAATGTTATGCTTGCCAGCAGAAAAAGAAAAGACCGGCTGCCTGCTCTTATCAAGATTATATCCCAGGTACATGGGTGCACCCAATTCAGTAATGGATTTTCCATCGATGTGAATAGGGTGTTTTCCCTGTGCCTTGTAAAAGAGAAAGCCATAAAGCTCGGGCACATAATCAAATCCTTTCCTTCGTCCGCCTTCTTTGTCGCCCCAGTAGTTTTTCATATCGAGGAACCCATCTGTCCATGCGTAGAGCAACCGGCATTCGGTGGTGTCCCAGACATAAGACAGTTTTTTGCCCAGATTTACGGCTATGGCAGCAGGCACACCGGCGATAGGAGCCTGCACCCCATCATTTTCTTTGCCGCTGCGTGCACTATATTTGGCAACACTCGTACCCCTCGAGTGGTTTCCCAGCACCAGATTGCGATCCAGCTTTGGGTCCGGGCAATAGGTGCGGAGGATCAATGGGCGCTTCATAGTTCCCATTGGCTTGGTGTCAAAGGTGAGGTATCCTGTGTCCTGGAAGTTTTGAGCAAAGACTGCATGTTTTGACGCCAGCAGTCCTAGGCAGGAAATGACAAATACTTGGGTTGATTTCATACTAGCTTTACGCGAGTAAACCTAGCCCTTCTTTAACAGGCAAAGGTAAAATGTATAAATTCAGAACAAAAAAATCCTAACCCCTCTTTTTTGCTTAATTTTGTCCAAATTTGTGGACAGTTTGATATTTGGTAATTAGTTGATATATCAAATGAAGGTGCAAATTGATGATAAATACAGGGTGCCCGGGCTAGAGCGTGGCTTGCGGGTCATTGAATACTTAAACGATCATCCGGACGGGTTGACCATGGGAGAATTGAGCTCCAAGCTAGGAATTCCTACCAACAGTGTGTACCGCATACTGGCCACCTTGGAACGCCGGAATTATGTGCAAAAGCAGGAAAGCGGTTCGCATTATTATCTTACCTCCAAACTGCTAAGTATGTCCGCTCCGGTAACTGGAGTTTCTTCTTTTGTGGAATCCTCGCTTCCTTACATGCGTGCCCTGCGTGACGACACTCGTGAAAGCGTATTGTGTGGCACCTTACTTGGAGAGGAGGGGGTGGTTTTGGAACAGGTGGAAGGCTTACACTCCTTTAGTTTTAGAATCAAGCCAGGTTTACGCTTCCCTCTTCACACGGCGGCTCCGGGCAAGCTCTTTCTTGCCCACATGTCTGAGCAGGAACGGCTCGCCTACTTGAAAAACGCCCCCCTGCAAAAATTTACCCCCCATACCCTGACATCCACATCCGCATTATTGAAAGAGGTAAACCAAGCGAAACAGGACGGTTATGCCTTTGACCGGGAAGAGGAAGTGATTGGGCAGGTTTGCGTTGCCTCGGGAGTCTTTAACCGCTCGGGTCGTTTAAACGGGGCTATCTGGATGGTGGCTCCTTCCAACCGTGTGTTAGCCCAGGATTTGAGCGAACTGGGAACAAAAGTTCGTGAATGTGCGGAGCAGATTTCGTTGACTTTTGGGCATTCCAAATTGCGGGTTGCCTGATTGCTTATTTACGGATGGATTTATACAAAAGCTCACTTCTCCTTGCGGTTTCACTTTCGCTTCCCACCCTCTGGGCAAAGCGGGAATACACCGATGAGCAAGTCGCGTTCTGGGAGGATGAGGCTTTTCCTGTCTTGGAGGAAAACTGCTGGAAATGCCATGGCATCAGCAAAAAAATCAGGGGTGGATTAGTCCTAACCACTTTGGAAGGCGTACTCAAGGGGGGAGAGTTTGGACCATCTGTTGATTTAAAGAATCCTGCCAAGAGTCTTCTTCTTAAGATGACTTCCCATCAGGATAAGGATCACGAGATGCCACCCGATGGTAAAATGGCGGATGAGGATATTGCTGTCCTCGCCAAATGGATTGAATTGGGCGTTCCTTTCCCTGAAGCCGATGAAGTGGAACCGGAAGGCGAGGTGGAGCACCATGGAACCGACTATGCAAAGGGCAAGCAGCATTGGGGGTTCAAAAAAGCAGAAAAGCCTGCCTTGCCCGATGAAATTATGGGTTCCCATCCTATCGATCGTTTCCTAAACCATCGCCTGGAACAGGCTAAGCTACCCGCAAATGTAAGAGCCGGGGATCAGGTGTTGGTCCGCCGGGTATATTACGATCTGACCGGATTGCCGCCCAGTCCCGCTGAAGTGGAAGCTTATGTCAGTAGCCAAGATCAGGACAAATTTAGCAAGCTGACCGACCGCTTACTTGCTTCTCCTCACTACGGTGAGAAATGGGGCAGGCACTGGCTCGATCTGGTGCGCTATGCCGAGACCAATGGATATGAGCGCGATGGCAATAAGCCCGAAATCTGGCGATACCGTGACTATGTGATAAATTCCTTTAACCAAAACAAGCCCTATGACCGCTTGGTTCTTGAGCATATTGCCGGAGATGAACTGCCCGATGCCGATGCCGCATCCATTACGGCCACCGGCTACCAGCGCCTGGGCGTCTGGGATGATGAGCCCGCAGACCCGACCCTCGCCAAATTCGATTACCTCGATGATATTGTCCGTACCTCCGGAGAGGTATTTTTGGGGATGACCATTGGGTGTGCCCGTTGTCACGACCACAAGATCGATCCCATCTCGGCAAAAGATTACTACTCCATGCTCTCCTTTTTTGCCAATGTTACCCCCCACCGTCAGGCACAGTCCAACCTGGTTAAGGTTAATGCTAAAATTCCGGATCCACACTCTCTACAAACCCGGAGGAACTGGGAAAACCGCAGAAACCAACTCCAGAAAAGCGTGCAATCCCTAAAAAGCGAATTTTTTGCAAAATTGGACTCAACGAATCTGCCTGCTCCAACCCTTAATTTAGCGGATGCCCGAGCGGGCGGACTTGATTGGAAGTATAGCTTAAAAAGCCCGGGAGATGCCTGGGAGACCAACGGATTTGGTGATTCTGATTGGCCGGTCGGGAAATCAGGATTTGGGTTGAGAGGTACCCCGGGCTCAATCGTGAACACCGATTGGAAAACCCAGGATATTTGGCTGCGTCACAAATTCGGCTTAGCGGAACTTCCCCAATCACTCTTTCTTTCCTTTCATCACGATGAGGACATCACCGTATTTCTGAACGGCCGTCAAATTTTGCACCGTACGGGGTACTCCACTTACTACCAGACCGAAGATGTAACAGATTCGGCGATTTCTGCCCTGCAGACCGGGCAGAATGTACTGGCTGTTCATGTGAAGCAAACGATTGGTGGCCAGTTTTTTGATCTTTCCCTGCGCGGATTTTCCAAACCCGTCAATTTGGAGCATCTCATTAATAAACACGGCAAGGAAGTATTGTCCGCCAGCCGTTTTAATTTGTACAAGAAAGATAAGGGTTCTCTCGCCAAGCATCTGAAAACAGAGCCTTCTGCTACCCAATATCCGGTGCTTGCGGTAGCAGAAAGTGGGAACCAATCCATTCATGTACTCCGCCGGGGGAACCCTGCCTTGCCCGGACCTCTGGTCACCCCCGCTTTTCCCCGCATCTTGGATGATGCAAAAGCAGATGTTCCTGTATCCTACAAAACCAGCCATTCCAGTGGTCGCCGCCGGGTCCTTGCCGAGTGGTTAGCATCTGCTGACAATCCTATGACCGCCCGGGTCATGGTGAACCGGATCTGGCAGTACCATTTTGGCCGGGGTATCGTTCGCACCTCCAATGATTTTGGGCTGCAAGGGGACGATCCTACCCACCCGGATCTGCTCAACTGGCTGGCTCATCAATTTGTGGAATCCGGTTGGGATATTAAAGCGATGCACCGTCTGATTATGTCCTCCGATGCCTACCAGCGTTCCTCTACCCCGAACGATCAGGCACTGCTGAAGGATCCCCTTAATAATCTTTTCTGGCGCTTCGATATGCGCCGTTTACAGGCCGAAGAGGTACGCGACTCCATCCTCTCTGCCCGAGGTAGCCTCAATTTGCAGATGGGGGGTCCCAGTGTGACTCCGCCGCTTCCAGCCATCGTTCTGGCTACTGCGTCCAAACCGGATCAGGCATGGGGTAAGTCCAGTCCTGCTCAGGCAAACCGCCGTAGTGTTTATGTCAAAGTAAAGCGCTCCTTACAGGACCCCATTTTGCAGAGCCACGATGCTGCGGATACGGATGCCACTTGTCCGGTCCGTTTCACCACTACTGTGTCCACGCAGGCTCTTACCATGATAAACGGCGAATTTGTGAATGATTCCGCCCTTACCTTTGCCGAGCGTATCCGTAAGCAAGGGGGCAATACTTTGCAGGATCAAATCAGGCACGGGTTATCAATTGTATTTTCACGCACCCCTGAGCCCGAGGAAATCGAGACAGGAGTCAGAATGGTAGAGGAGGTAAAAATGGCCGGTAATCTCACCGATAAGGATGCCCTCGACCGCTTTGCTCTGCTCGCCTTAAACCTTAATGAATTTATGTACCTGGACTAGATATGAAAACAAACAAGCCAAACTTTTGTAACCAGTTAAACCGTCGAGAATTTCTCAAGGACATCGGTGGTGGCTTTGCGGCTCTGGGGCTTACTGGCATGCTGGCTCAGGATGGTTTCTTTGCTTCTCAAGCGATGGCCAAAGTGCCTGACTTTGTTAATCCACTTGCACCCAAGCCAGCCCCGTTTCCCGCAAAGGCAAAATCGGTGATCTTTTTGTTCATGTATGGTGGGCCCAGTCACATGGATACTTTCGATTATAAACCCGAATTGTATCCTCTTGATGGCAAGACCATCCAGGTGAAAACCTTTGGTCGGGGAGGGCACCGTAACGAAAGCCGGGTGGTCGGGCCGAAATGGAAATTTAAACAGTATGGCCAGTGTGGAAAATATGTCTCCGATCTCTTTCCACATGTTGGCGAATGCGTGGATGATATAGCCTTCCTTCATTCGATGACTGCGGATTCTCCCATCCACGGATCTGCCATGCTGATGATGAACTCAGGCAATTTGCTCTCCGGGCATCCATCGATTGGTTCATGGGTGAATTACGGTCTGGGGAGCGTGAATGAAAACTTGCCCGGATTTGTTGTCATGCTCGACAAACTGGGCGGTCCCATCAGTGGTGCCAAGAACTGGTCCAGTGGATACATGCCCGCCAGTTACCAAGGCACGGTTTTGCGTTCACAGGGTACGCCCATTCTTGACCTCCAAAATTCAAAAGGCATTGCCGGTGCTGAGCAGCGAACCCTATTGGATCATTTGCGGATGATAAATGAGGATCACCTCTCCACCCGCTATGATAATACCAATTTGGCCGCCCGGGTCGCTTCCTACGAGCTTGCGTATAAGATGCAATCTTCGGCTCCGGAAGCGGTGGATATCGATAAAGAGCCCGCACATATTAAGGAATTGTATGGAGTGGATGGTTCCCGGACGGATGATTTTGGGCGTAAGTGCCTGCTTGCCCGCCGGATGGTGGAGCGTGGAGTGCGCTTTATTCAGGTGTATTCAGGAGGCCATCATAACGATGCCAATTGGGATGCCCATGGTGACCTCGTGAAGAATCATGAGCTTCATGCTGGCAACACCGATAAACCCATTGCCGGTCTGCTTAAGGACTTAAAACAACGAGGACTATTGGATGAAACCCTGGTGGTCTGGGGCGGAGAATTCGGGCGCCAGCCCACCGCTGAGTATAAAGAAGGAACCGGGCGGGATCACAACTCCTACGGCTTTACCATGTGGATGGCTGGGGGAGGAATCAAAGGTGGTGTGTCTGTTGGGGCCACCGATGAATTGGGTAGTCGGGCAGTGGATGACAAGTTCCATGTTCGCCGTTTGCACGCCACTATTTTGAACCAGCTCGGACTGGATCCTAATAACCTCACCTTCTTTCATGGTGGTCTCGATAAAAGCTTGGTCGGGGTGGAAGGAGCTGAGCCTATTAAACAGATTATTGCCTAGGTTTTTCATCTTTGATTTTCTGCTCAAAAGGGTCGTAATTTATATGGCAGACCATAGGGTGTGCTTTTGTGAATATACTCTACCTGAAGCGCACCATTGCCAATAAATGTCCCCGTTGCGGTGAGGGTAAGGTATTGGATGGCGTGTTCGTAAGGAGGGACACCTGCCCAGTTTGTGAATTGAAGTACGATCGCGGAGAGGATGGTTTTTTTCTGGGGGGTGTACCGGTGAGTTACTCCCTTATCTGTACCTTATGGATTTTACCCATTATCACCCTTTGGTTCTTCGACATTTTTTCCTTGGAATGGATGTTGGGTCTTTGTCTTGGCGGTGCCCTCGTGCTACCCATTATTTCCTACCGCTACTGTCAGCTTCTTTGGTTAGGTTTGTATTACTGCTTTGCTAAAAATGACATGCCGAAAGAAGATAACGAGAGGTCCTAAATATAAAAGGGTTAAGTTTATAATTCCCCTCCTGATTTTAGCTGTGAAAAAGTCCTTGTTTTTTCCCCTTTTATTTATCTTTTCGCTCGGGCTAATTGCCCAGGAAGTTGAACCCTTATGGCCGGGTATACCTCCGGGGGATATTGTCGGGGAAGTGGGGGAGGAAAAAGTGGAGGTTCGTGGCATTAAGCGGGTGAGCAATGTTACCGAACCTACCATCACTTATTTTTTATCTGACTTACCCAAAGCCAATGGCACCACGGTCCTGGTCTGCCCAGGCGGTGCCTACAATATTTTGGCCATCGAGCATGAGGGGGAGGATGTTTGTAAATGGTTCAACGATCTTGGGGTACATGCTGTGCTGCTCAAGTACCGGGTGCCTCGGCGTAAAAACCGCGAGCCCCATGCCGCACCGCTACAGGATGCCCAACGGGCCATGGGATTGATCCGTCAGGCCGGAAAAAGCTGGGAGGTTCCCTTGACCAAGCTTGGGATCCTCGGCTTTTCCGCAGGGGGTAACCTTGCGGTGATGACTGCGGCTTCGTTCAACGATCGGACTTATCCCAAAATTGACTCAGCGGATGATTTATCCTGCCGTCCGGACTTTGCCATGCCCATTTATCCTGCTTATTTGTTGGATGAGCAAAATAAGGAGCGTTTGGCCCCGCATATACAGATCACCAAGGACTGTCCTCCCTTCTTTTTTGTCCATACCGGGGACGACGGTATACCAGCTGAAGGGAGTGTGCTTACTTTTCTTGCCCTGGAAAAAGTTGGGGTAGTTGGCAATGAACTGCACATCTATCCATTTGGAGGGCACGGTTACGGAATACGCCCGAGTGCAAAACCTGTTTCCCAATGGCCGCAGCGAGCACAAAGCTGGTTGGGTGGATTAGGATTTATTCAGGAATGAATTTCAAAATACCCAAGTTTTTAATCTACTTGCTCCTTGGTCTCATCCTTTTTTTCATTTCTTCGCAGGTCGTAGGCTTTTCCTCCAACCTTGCGGATATGTTTCTCTCCCTATCAGATTTCGTAAAATCTCTTTAAACAAGAAGGATTAATTAAAATCATAAACGACCCGGAAATAATATTTCATATCCATTTTTTCAGAGTCATCTTTGGGGATTGAATCAAATGTTCCTGATAATCCTGACCTGATATGCCAGGTATTATCTTCAATCACCGGAAAAATAAGAGCAGTGTCGTGATTAAATAAATAATCGGACAGGTTATCCACTTTGGGGAGTAGGGTGAGCTCACTTTCTAAAAATAAGCTTTTCATTAGAGTATGGGTGTATTCCAGTCCGAGATCAAATGCCGGGTCGATTTTCTCTTTCACTTGATCAATGGTCGAATCTTCATACCGTACCGCAGATCCAAAGCGGGTAGACACCTGATAATCCAGGTTTTCGATCCAATTATATTTCAGTCCAAGTGCCAAGGTTGACCGAAGATTGATTTGCTCGACTGGATCATGTTCGAAATCTGATCTTAAATACCAGGCTAGCTGATCCCGGAAAATCGAATCATATTCCGCCCCTCCTTTGGTTTCGTCAGTATCGGTTTTTCCATTTGTGGTTTGGGTGTTGTAGGAAAGAAATAAATCAAGTTCCGTGAAGATGTTCGAATAGGTGCTGTCCATCCGAAATCCTGCACCGATTGAATCGGTATTTCCTGAAGATCCAACAAGATCAAAGCCAATCGAACTTTTCCATTTCATTTTTAATTCTAGTTCATAGGCTTCGGCCTCAATAACCAATGGGTCTGTTGCTGTTGGGGGCCAGATATGCTGAATATTTTCGAATTTCAACTCATTTACTTGATTTTGGTTCCGGATATTTAACTGGGCCTTGGGCAATGGAATAAATTGACCGGATAGGGTTTCGTTCGTTTCAGTTCGTACAGAAATAGGGTCCGATGAGGAAAGGCTAACTAATTCTTTCAAGGGAATATTAACCTGACTGGAGTAGGTAGTCTCAAAGGAAAGGTTGCCATCGAGTGTGCCCAATATCTTACCGTAAAGGATTGAACCGTCTTTTGTCTCCACACGGTCTGCAAGCACAATAAAAGGAACAGAGACAAGCAAGCCCGCCCAAAACAGTGATACTAATTGAAACATATTGAAACGGCTCAACCAGGTGGCCATTTCATTTGCCTGCCACCAAGCACATGGACATGGAGGTGGGGGACCGTTTCTCCTCCGTCGGAGCCATTGTTGATTACAATACGGTATCCAGAACTTAGGTTTTCACTTTCTGCAACCTTGGCAGCAATCAGTAGTAAATGACCTAATATTGATTGATCGTTTTCGACCGCATTACCAATTCGGGGGATCACTTTTTTGGGAATGACCAAGAGATGGCAGGGTGCCTGAGGATCAATGTCACGAATCACCAGGCAGAGCTCATCTTGATGAACAATATCGGCCGGAATTTCACCCGAAATAATTTTTTCAAAAATAGTACTCATTGGATTAGGAAAGCGGAAACCTTCATTTTGAAGACCATATCCTCAGGGAAGAGAGGTAAAAGTCCTCCACAGCTGTGTCATCTTTGAGGTTAACTTCCATGAGGCTGTTATTTTTCTCAAGGCATCTCAATACTCTGGAGAGTTTCATTCCCAGCTGTGGAAGCATGCTTTTGTACTCTTCTCTAACCACAACTGAATGGGTGGCGTCGGCCAATTGACTGAGTAGATTGGTACGCACCCCTTTGCGGACACCAGCTTCAAGGGCATCTAATTCCTTATCATCCATTTCAGGAGCATCCTTTTTTGCCTGTTTGGCTAGGTTGTCAGATTTGCCGTTAACCAGTCCGAGAAAGGAAGAAGCTAACCCATATGCAGCAAAAAGGGGAGTCACCCGGTCTTTTTTTAAATTCTCACGGTCCAGCAAACCGGCAATCCATTGTTGGTATCGTGCTTTCCATGCATCCCATTGCTCATCTGGTTGGTTTGTTTCTCCATAAGGGAGCCGGGCAAGCAGGCATCTACTACGAATGGTTGCAAGAAGGGAATAAGGTTTCTCACTTAAAAGAAAGAGGTAGGTCTCGGGGGGCGGTTCTTCCAAAGTTTTAAGAAAAGCATTGGCGGCTTCTTTTCGCATGCGGTCCGCTTCATGAACGATCGCCACCTTACAACCACCCTGGTTGGATGTCCGGTTGAGAGTGGCGATTAATTCCCGGGTTTTATCAACAGTTATGATCCTGGCTTTGCCAGTGGGGCGAAGGTGAAAGAGGTCGGGATGCTCTGCTTGGTTCTCCCTGAGCGATAAGATGTCTTTTACTAATTGAAGGGCGGACTTTTCAATTTGTTGAATCGAATTACCAAGAAATAAAATTCCGTGATGTAAACATCCTTCTTTAAATCGTTTTTGGAGAGATGCTACCGGGTTGGATTCATTTTGAGACATTTCTACCAGCCTGCAAATTTGGAAAAGGGGACTGGGTTATTCCTGAGAGTAGAAACGGGCGTGTATCTCGTTCCAAATTTCCAGTTCGATATCATCTTGGTCTCCATTGCCATCTACCACGAAGAAACGTTCGGGCAGGCTCCTGGCCAAGTGCAGGTAGCCCTGGCGGACCTTTCCATAAAACTCAATATTTTCCTGTTCCATTCGGTCGGGCATATCCGATACACGGTGTTTAATCCTTTCGAATCCAACTTCTGGCGGTATATCAATCACCACAGTGAGGTCAGGGACGATTTCTCCGACGGCGAACTCATTGATCATCGTGACCGGATCGTCTGCAATCTGTCTGGCAACGCCCTGGTAAACGGTGGTGGAATCCAAGAAACGGTCACAAAGAACTATCTTACCGTCTCCAATGGCAGGGAAAATTACCTCTCGTACAAGCTGAGCCCGACTGGCAGCAAACAAAAGAAGTTCGGTTTCCGGAAGAATACTTTTGGACGAATCCGCATGCATAAGCAGGTGCCTGATATCTTCACCGATAATCGTACCTCCAGGCTCCCGGGTGACTATGACATCGCGGTGATCAATTTCTTCCAAGCGGTCGGCAATGCGGCGAATCTGGGTCGATTTTCCACAACCTTCCGAACCTTCGAAGGAGATAAGTAGGCCTTTTTCGTGACTCATGAAATAAATAGGTTAGATGTTAGCTTTTAAAAGTTCAATGACTTGAGCAGGGGAGGGGCTTTGTGCCGTCCTCACGTAGTGCCCCGAAGTGCAGGTGGCAAGAGCAAGCGAGGTCAGCGGAGAGAATCCGCTCAGTCTTGCCGAACAGAATCCCGCATTAAAATGATCGCCCGCACCTGTGGTGATTTTAGGGTTTTCGCAGTAGGGTCCAGGGGACCACCATACTCCGTCTTTAGTTGCACATGCAGCAGATTCAACGGGATGTAAAACCAAAGTGGATATCCCTAATTTACGGCGTATTTCAGTAGCCATGGATTTCAAATCGTTTTCATCTTTGTTTCCACTCTTAAGACCTAAAACTTCGCAAACCTGCAGCCCTTCATTGTAATTAAGGCCCAATGTAACCTCAGCATGGGCCTGAAATCGGGATATAACCTGCAAAACTTCATTGATATCAGAATCCGATCTCTTGGCGGGATCCGCCAGGTCGAAAAAGAAGTTACGGGTGTCCCGGGGAGGCAGGTTTGGGAGCACTTTATCCAGGAGATCAATGAGCAATCCGGTCATTTTGGGGATCATGGTCCAATTGACAATCGAAACCAGATCGGACTGTGAAAGAAGCTCGAAAAATTCGCCTTCCCCGCACTGGGATATCATTTTGGCGTAATCGATATTTTCCAAGCTTAGTGTATTTCCAAGCATGACTTTCCCATCCTTAAATTCCAATGCAGTGGTAATACCGGGCTCACAAAGTGAGATCGCTTTTGTTTGCTGGGCAAACTCTTTGAAGACTGGATTGACCGAAGGTGAACCAAGGGCACCAATGTACCTTACATTCATGCCCAGTGAAAGCATCGCATTGGCCATAATAGGACCATTTCCTCCCAGTTTCTCGAACCTTGGGTAGAGTTCAATATTTGCACTCTTTCCAGCGGCCGCGGAAATTTTCGCACCCATTTCAGCAATGGTTGGAACAGGGTCAAATTGATCCCCCAGTCCGTGCCTTTTTTCTACTGGGGCAACGATTTTGTCCACAAACCCATCGAGCCCAACCAATGCTTTTCGTGTAGTAAGTGAAAATGACTTACTATTAATTTCTTCTCGGGTTTTATCGGATACCTGCATGAGAGAATTTGCCTATGATGCTTTGGATAATCCTGCAAACTTAATCGATCCATTAGGCCAAAGTTCAAATACGGGAATCGTTTTTCGTTGATTTTTAAAGCCGAAGTATAGAATTTGGATATGGTGTTGGTGAATATGTAATTTTTTTAAATGATGGGAACTTTTCTAAACATATACGGGCAGCCGGTTTTGGCGAATGCGGGTGTTATTGATTATTTTATTGATTCAAATTTTGCAGGTAAGCTGGTTATCTTCGTCCTGGTGTTCCTGAACTGTTGGGCGATTGCAATCATGCTGAGCAAGTATTCCGACCTTAAGAAAATCCGCAAAGCGAATGCCCGGGATGAGAGAAGGATTAACGAGTTGCCAAGCATGAAGGAATACGACGATGCAAACTTTACTGGTCAGGGGAGTCCGTACCTTCAGGTTTGTTCACGAGCGATGGCTGCCGCAAGAGTTGGTGCTCGCGACGGAAAGGTAAGAATGAACTATGTGGAAAATGCAATCAGCCGGGCAGTCATTGAGTTTGAGGACAGGTATGAGAAAAATATGTACTGGCTGGCCACCATCGTTTCTGGGGCCCCCTTTTTAGGCCTTCTGGGCACCGTATGGGGGGTCATGGATGCCTTTGGCACGATGGATTCCGGTGGGGCCACCATCGAGCATCTCGCCCCCGGGGTGTCTGGTGCATTACTTACCACAGTGACTGCACTCTGTGTAGCCATACCCATAGTCTTTATCTATAATGGATTGTCCGGGTTTACCCGGGCGGAAATGACAAAATTAGAGAATTTTGCCAGTAATCTTGCCGATAGGATCGAGCTGGAGACTGGGTCTTAGCTCCAGGCCCCCTAAAGAAAATTAGCACTCATGGCTAGAAGCTTTCACCGAAAGAATAAACTGGCAGTCATTTCGGATCTCAATGTGACTCCGCTCATTGATCTGGCCTTTTCTTTGTTGATCATTTTTATGATCACCACTCCGGTAATTGAGCAGTATAACCGGGTAAACCTGCCCGATCAGTCCAGTACGTCCAATCAGCCCCCTCCGGCTGTTGAAGATAAATATATCACCATTGACGCTGCCGGTGCTTTTTTTTGGGGAAAAGAACCAGTTGCTTTACCAGAGTTAGAAAACCGTCTCGATCAAATATCGAACTCAGCTGGTCCCAGCCCGACCATTCATATCCGCGGAGACAAGACTTTGCCCTACCAGAGGGTTATCGATGTGGTAAACCTGCTAAAGGAAAGAAATCTAACCAAGCTTAGTTTGGATACGCGGGCCAGTTAGGGGTTTATGGGATCTGGCGGAGTAGCTTTGTCAGCACATTTCCCGGACCGCATTCTAAAAATTCTACTGCTCCTGACTCTCTCATTTTAGTGATGGTTTCGCTCCAGAGCACAGAGCTGTGGATCTGACGAATGAGGAGAGGGGCAATCGAATCGCCGTCCTTGTAAGGACAGGCATCCACATTCGAATAAACCGGGAAGGATGGGTTTGAAAAAGTGAACTCATTTAAAAAGTTCCCGAATTCACGAGCGGGTTCCTCCATCATTCGTGAATGAAATGCTCCGCTTACTTTTAAAGGTACCACCATTCTTGCCCCCGCAACTTTTAATGGCGAAAGGATTGTTTCAATCTGATTTGCCGGTCCGGAAAGCACGATTTGACCGGGAGAATTGAAGTTTGCCAAATCAACTTGGTCTGCACCGGCCTTCTCTAGCGTTAAGCGAATATTTTCAACATCAAGGCCAATTACTGCAGCCATACCCCCACCGCTAACTTTTGACATAATCTCACCACGTTTCGATACCATCCTTAGCCCCTCCATGAAGGAAAATGCACCAGCGGTGGCGAGTGCGGCAAATTCTCCAACCGAATGCCCAGCGGCCAAGGCTGGGTGTTGGCCATCCTCAATTTTAGATTTTGCTTCAAGATAGCTGACCAGATAGAGGGCAGGCTGGGTAAATTGGGTTTGCCCAAGTTGGTCGGAATCGTCCGCCAAGCAAATATCGCATAATGAATATCCAACTTCCTTATTTGCTTGCTCCAGCAATTCGGGGAAACGGGTAAATACATCAGCACCCATACCCTTTGCTTGAGAACCTTGTCCGGGAAATAAAAATGCGAGACTCATGGAAAATTTGATTGGTTAGGTATTGCTTGCGAGAAGATTGAAATCTCTCCTTTATTGAATGTGTATTCCTAGATTAAATAGCAAAAACAATGCAAGAACATCTGATCATAGACGGCAATAATGCCATGCATGCAATTCCGGAAATTGATAAGGAATTGTCCCGTGACCGAAACTTTGCCCGGGAGAGTCTGTTAAGAATGCTGGAGCCCTTGATCAGTGACGGTCTTCGCGTAACCGTTGTGTTCGATGGTCGAGCAGGGCGTGGCTCTTTAAAAAAATATGGGCATTCAGGTTCCTTTGATGTTTTTTATTCCTCATCCAGTGAGGGAGCGGACGGGGCAATTGAGCGAATGGTGATGGCTGCTAAATATCCCGCAAAAATCTGTGTTATTACCAATGATAACCTCATTCGTAACTGTGCTTACTCCAGCGGGGCATCCGCCATGCGGGTGGATCAAATGATAAAACGCCTGGATCACTCAATTGATCAGCTAACCCGTAGGGCAAAGCAGACAAAAGTAAGAAGAGACAGCATCGAAGAGCCTTTTCATAACCGGATTGAATTTTTCGATTAAAAGGAGTGAGCTTACAAAGATGAATTCCCCTCAATCGGTACAAGAAGTTCCAGGCTATTATGGTTCAGTCAAAATTGAGGAAACCGTTTTCCAGCAAATTTGGGCAGAGCAGGATTTTTTTTCAGACTCGTTGGTTACCACATGTGGGAAAAAAATTGTGGTGGTTGATCGTGGGGATTGGAACCGTTCCGAAGAAGGGCCTGATTTTAGACATGCCAAGCTGCAAATCGACGGAAAAGCCAGAACAGGAGACATCGAAATCCATTTCCAACCATCCAATTGGAAAAGCCACGGTCATCATATTGATCCAAATTTTGACCGGGTTATTTTACAAGTTTGTATATTTGCGGGTCCATGGAGAGCGGATTGGAATGTAAGATTACAAAACGGTGATTCAGCCCCAACTCTGGTTTTGCTGCCCTACTTGTTTTATGGCATCGAGGAATATGCCGAGGCACATGCACTTGCCAAACTTTCAGGTAAGGATTCCCATTACCATACAGCACTGGAAAAATTGGCTAAATTAAGTAGTGCAGAAATTAGCCAAAACATTTTGAAGCGGTGGAAAGCAAAAATTGGTTTTGCTGAAGTTAGGTTATCGAAGCAGCCATGGGAAAATGTTGCTCATCAATGGTTTCTCGAGGTACTGGGCTACCGAAGGAATCGATCTCCCATGATCAGAATTGCCCATCAGTTTCCATGGAAGGATTGGCAAGGAGGGGAAATACATCCCCTGGAGGTTTATAAATCCCAACATGATTGGAAACTGCGTGGTTGCAGACCAGCGAATCACCCCCAGGTCAGGATTGCTCAATACGCACAATTATGGAGAGAGAATCCTGATTGGCTCGATGATCTTCAAAAGTTTTCTGAAAAATTGAAAGAAAACTGCGAAGGTTTTCAAAATAACCGTAAAAAGATTTTGGAGTTAGAAAACTTTTGGAAGAAAGAGATCCTTCACGATGTCTTTGCGAAAGGGAAGGCCAACACTTTGTGGATAGACTTTGCCCAACCCCTTTTGTCAGCTCATTTCACACTTAATGGTTATGAGTTGTGGAAAAACGGGTCCAGTGGTGACAGTCCAGCCTGTTACCGGCAATGGGCCAGGGAATTGGGATGGGTAGAGCCCAGGGGGAATAAGATTTTCTCAAATGGGATGGTTCAGGGTATCCTTGAAGCCCTTTCCAGATAAAAAGGAGCAAAATGCCTGAAATGATAGACAAGGATGGTACCTCGGTTGATTCGTTGGCTGAAGAAGGCAGTTTCTTTTTAAGATTTTATTTGGATAGCAGGGAGGGTTTTGAAGACTTGGTTGCGGATTTACTACAGGGATTACCTTTGGAAAAATCGCCCGATCCTAAATTGAGAACGGCAAATTTTTTCAGAGATATCGAAAAAGTTGCTTGCGAGCTAAAACCCCATTTTCCGGCCAATGAAAGACGGCAACTTGAATTGTTTTCCGAGTTTACTTCTCCGACTAGCGAAACAAAAGATCAGGCAAAACAGATCGGAGTATGCCGAGCAATGGCATTTCTCCATCAATGGACCCAATCAAACCCCCCAATTTTGAAAGGCGATCCATTCCGTGGTAATGAAACTGTTGCAGTTATGGTTCTGGAGTTCTCTTTCCGGTTATTGTTGGAAAAATTTATTGATGAACATCGGGCGTTGGAAAATTTCAATCATACACGCCATAGGACATTGGCTCGCTATTTGATGGAATTACTTCCGGACTCAGATGCAATAGAAGTGGAAAAAAAATGCAGGCAAGATCCAGACTGGCAAAGGGAAAAAATATGGATTTCAAAAGCTGTGGGATGGATCGAAACGGCTGTACAAAACTATACGAGTGGGGATTCTGCGAGTCCGCCTTACCCAAGTCGCAAATTGAAATTTATTTTGATGGAAAGGGCTCTGTCTTCCATCGAGTTGCTAGAGAATCCAAAAATTGAAACACCATCTCAACTGGGTAACGGGATTGAAAAACCCATGCCGGATCTGGTATCTCCAAATGGAAAGGACATGTATTTAAGGGTAATTTCCTTGGCCGGTGTTTTCGTTTCGTTAATTGGTTATTTTGGGTGGTTGGAGTATATAAATGAGAATAGTGCACACTCAGTTCCTGATGATGGTAAGGCAGATCAGCACGAACTTGTACAAGATGATATTGATATAGATCAAATATCCCAGCTCGCTTCCTCAAGGGTGGAAAAAATAGCTCATCGTGTTTTGGCAGAACAAACCATATCTACCTTGGGGGAAATGGAAAAAGAAATGGAGATTCCCTCGAATCTGTTCATTCCCGAGCCAGCCAGCGCCACGGATTTAAAGTTACCAAAATTAAATGATAAAAAACCAGAAGTTTTTGACGAGCATAGATCGAGTAATGAAATTGATTTAAAGAAAGTGCTTGGGCTGAAATACGGTTATCTTTTTCGTCCAGGAAAAGAGTCGCTGGGCAAAATCAGCGAAGTGAGCTTAGGGGGTGGGGGAATTTATTTTAGAAGGGCTGATTGGCCAAACCCGGCTGTCCGTTTTGGTTTGCCTGTTTCCAACTATGAAATGCGTCTGGGTTCGGAAGACCTAGGTTTTATCGTTATTGAGGGTGAAGTACAGAGGCAGGAAAGTGAACGGGACAATAATCTAACATCGGCCATTCATTATTTAACCCCTGCCCGTGCATGGTGGTTGAACAATAAGCAGGAAAGAACCGAACTGGATCTAGATGTTTTGGTGACCCATTAAGCTGGGTTTTAACTCTAGGGACAGAAACATTTAAAAAAACGGTTGCCAGTACCCTGTGGGCCAATTTTGACCCGCAAGGCATGCATGCATTTGGGGCAGTGCCCAACATAGGCAGTGCCTTCCTTGTTTTTATAAATTCTCCCATATGTGCCACAAGTAACATAATGTATGCCAAGAAAAGGGCGTGAAGGATTGGATCCAGGGGAAGGGGATATGGGCTGGTTCCCATTCATACAAATTATTCAGGCTTGTTATGCTGTAGCCCACGAACGAGACCATCCACACGTTGGCTTAAAATATGAGCCTGAACGGACAGGCCGTCCTGACCGTCAATGATTTCTGATACCCAGGTTTTTACCCTTTCTTCGAAGAACTGAAGCTTGGCATGAGATTCGGGATCACTGGCGAGGGCTTTGAAGCTAGTTTGCAGGTCTTGTGTAGTGGAATTGTTTTGACCAAGCATCTCTTGGATCGCTTGCAAAGAAGAATAGACAAGATCGAGATTAACCTCATGGCTGGTCTTCTGTATAGGCTTATAATAGTGGGGTGCGGAGGGTTGTTTGATCTGGGGAGCATTTTCTCCGGCACCATCAAATAAAGGAAAAGATGTGTCTGCATCCTCGGCACTGAACAGTGGCTGCTTGTTAAAACATAAAGTCGCCAGGATCTTGAGCTCTTTTCTAAGAGACTTAAGTTTTTTCTTGGATAGCACCTCTTGCTCCTTACTTACCTTGCGAATGATATCCTCCTTCATCGTGGGGGCAAGGGCAGCGATCTCCTCTAAAATGGAAATAGTACGCTCAAGGGCAATTTGCTGAGTTTGTAAAAAAGAGATAGCACCCTGAAGGTATTCCTCCAGATTTTCTTTGGTTTTGAGGGGTGCCTGATCTTCAGCAATGGGCAGTTTGCTTCGGGTTTTTTTAGAAAGTCGTAAACGCATAGGAATATTTACTTATGTTGTCCGAGCATAACCAAATCAAGATGAAAGGGCAGCCCTGCCCAGATTAGAATGTGAATATATTCCGGATCCTACCAATTGTTCACCAACATAGAAAGCAAGGACTTGACCGGGGGTTAAGGCCCGTTGGGAATCCTCAAATTCAACAGTCCATTGATTGGGTTCATTTTTTCTTAGCTTAATTGGCGTGGAAGGATCCCTGTACCGAGCTTTGCCAAGCAAACTGATCTCCTGCATTTCATTGAATTGAGGGACAAGGAAGGAGACCTGGTTAAGCCCAAATTTATTGGACCAAAGTGTGGATTCTTCATTCCGGTCAAAAGCAACAATTAACTGATTTTTATTTTCGTCTTTGCCAGTCACCACATATTTTTCGTGGTCTGTGTTTGAGGGTACACCAATTCCTCTTCTCTGTCCCAGTGTGTAGCGATGCAACCCCATGTGCGTGCCTAATTTTTGGCCAGATTTGTCGACAATCTCCCCCGGGTTATCTTGAATGAAATGAGAGAGGAAATCCGGAACTTTTACTTTGCCAAGAAAGCATATTCCCTGGCTGTCCTTTTTGTCGGCTACTGGAAGTTCTGCTTCCTGGGCAAGCATTCGGATTTCAGGTTTTTTGAATTTACCAAGCGGGAACCTTGCGTAACTGAGCTGGTTAGCCGATAAACGGGCAAGGAAGTATGATTGATCTTTATTTTTATCTGCTCCCTCCCACAGCTCAGGCTCATTGCTGTTATTAAATTTTTGAATGCAATAGTGACCCGTGGCTAAAGCTTCAAACCCATTTTCTTTTGCATAGTCCATCAATGCGCCAAATTTCATTTGCTTATTGCATAGAATATCTGGGTTGGGAGTAATGCCGTCTGCATATCCATTGACCATGGGCTGAACAATTTCCCGGTTATAAAAATCAACAAAATTGACCACATGGAATCTGATTTTCAGTCTGTCCGACACCATTTCTGCATCTCTGAGATCTTTCGCGCCTGGACAATCTCCCAAGAGGTCATCTTCATGTTCCCAGGTGCGAACATATACAGATTCCACGAGATGCCCATCCTGTAGCAAAAGCTTGGCAGCTACAGCACTGTCAACTCCTCCAGACATAGCTACCAGGATTCTTTGCTTTATTCTATTTTCAGGCATAACTAATAGAATTTAAAATTTCTGATTGGGGTAAGCAAAGGGATTTTGGGTGCATCTTCGTTAACGCTACTTATATTGGAGATACAATGTCATATCAAAGAGGAGGGAAAGTTTGGATCGATGGGAGTGGATGCGGGTGGGTAGCATTGGAGGAGGACTGGTCTGGTGGTTTACTGCCCGAAGACTTAGTAGCTGAGGCGGGCTTAATTGGCGTTGATTTCAAGCTTGTTGATCACGGCACAAGAGCAGCCATGGGTGGGTATGCAAAAGTGGATAATCGATGGCTCTTCTTCCTTTCTCATCAATCGATGGAATTTCATCCTATAAAGGGGGTTCCAGTTTATCTTTTGGGCGATTTTAATAATTGGAAATGCGCTCCTAGGTATCAGCTTACCGAAACCGCGGACGGGTGGGGGGCATGGATTAATCTAGAAATCCTCGAGCAATTTGATCAATGTGAGTTTAAATTCTTTTCCGGAGAAGGTAGATGGATGGAGCCTCACGAACATTTTCCTGCTTATATACAAGAGGAGACTTCAATAAGAAACAGTTGGTTTCATCAAAAAAGAACAGGGCGGGACTTATTTTCTTTTCGTCTAATCAAGCCCCAGGGCAGTCAAGGAGCCGAGAAATGGGCTCAAACTAGACCAACTGGCAGCTTTGGGTTTTCTTATGACGGATCCCGTTCCAGTTTTCGAATCTTCGCCCCTCGGGCAGAAAATGTGGAACTTTTTGTGTTTAATAATCCTGCCAAGACTAAGGTGCAAAAGTTTGCCATGGAAATTTCGGAGGATGGAAGTTGGTCTTTTGAGAGTCAGGAGAATTTGAGTGGTAAACATTACCAGTATTCCATAACCCAGAAAGACAATAGAGAGGCACCCTACACAAAGGAAATTATCGATCCTTATGCCCGGGCAATGGTGGGGAGAAATGGACCTGCGGTTGCATTGAATCTACCCCCCCGTGGAGTGGATGAAAAATTTAATCCCCCGTCCATTGGTGACGCGGTTGTGGTGGAAGCACATCTACGAGATTTGTTGGCACATGCATCATGTGATTTAACTGACGCAGAAAGATTGGAGTTTGGTGGTTTGACCAGGTATCTTCAATCTGAAGATTGTTACCTAAGGAAATTGGGTGCAAATGTGGTGGAACTGCAACCCGTTCATGAATTTGATGCCAGGGCAAAAGAGGACTACCATTGGGGGTATATGCCGGTAAATTTCTTCTCCCCGGCCTCGGTTTATAGCAATAATCCAACGGACGGAAGTGTGATTCAGGAATTTTCCCAACTGGTAAAATCATTTCACGATGCCGGTTTAGCAGTGGTCCTGGATGTTGTATATAACCATGTGGGAATTCCACCGCATTTGATGCATTTGGACATGGGAATTTACTGCTTATCCGATGAAAAGGGAAACCTTACCAATTTTAGCGGTTGTGGAAATGATTTGAGGTGTGAAGCGGAACCAGTAAAAAAATTAATCATCGACAGTTTAATCTACTGGGTAGAGGTCTTTGATGTGGATGGTTTCCGCTTTGATTTGGGTGAGTTACTTGGTTTTGAATTGCTCTCAGAAATTGAGCTCGAACTGAAGAAAATTAAGCCTGGGATATTACTCTTCGCAGAACCATGGAGCTTTCGAGGAAGATTGCCCAGTGATATGAAACAAACCAGCTTTGCTCTATGGAGTGATGCGTGCCGTGAGGAATTATTGAATTATGCCAAAAATGAATCTGGAAAAGATTTGGTGGTTAAACTTCTGACGCACGGACTGGACCCACAAAATCTTACCCCTTATCAATCTGTCAACTACCTGGAATCACATGACGATTATTCGTTGGTTGACCGTTTTCGCGATCTCGCAGTATGGCAGGATCAGGACACGATACCCGATGAAGTGATTTATCGAATTATGGTGGCGATGGGTTTACTGATGCTGGCACCTGGGGTCCCTATGATCAGTGCAGGCCAGGATTTCCTGCGGCATAAAAATGGCATCCGGAATACTTACACCATGGGCGAGGTTAATGCACTGGATTACAAACTTGAGCAAACCTATGCTAGCGAGTGCCGGTTCATTAGAGACTTAATCAAACTCAGGCTGTCTGAGCCTGGTCGGCGTTCGAGGAGTGCGGGTGCAGATGAATGGGAAATTCATTCCTTTTCTTCTGATTTACCATCCGTCATTGCCATGGGCTGGAAAAGTTTAAAAACATTGGAAAAGTTCTTGATCATCGCAAATCCAACTACGCAAAAAAGTAATGTTAACTTGCCTGATTCCTGGAGGATTGGTCCAAAATTATTGGCTGGATACAGATCGAATAATTCTGATATAGGCCAAGCTATACCATTATCTTTTTCCTGGTTCTCCCTATCCTAAAGTAACTCCTCTACCAGTCCATATCTCAGGTTGTGAAATGAATGGGTTAAGCGGTCCACACCAAGGAATTTCATGATTTCCACAAGGGTCAGAACACCATATGGGAAAATGTCGGCCCGGTCAGAAGGTATTTCTGTATAGTGGGAGATACGCTTATCCAAGGAAAGGGAGCAGACTGACTTAGCGAGGCGTTCAATTCTTTTGAGTTCGATACAGCCTGGTTGCTCATGAAGTGCATCCTGCTCTAAAATTTTGCGAAGAAAAACGATCGTGCCTCCGGTGGCAACCAATGGAATTTGCGGGCGAGAAAAGTCAATCAACTGAGCTTGAAGAACATCTTGAACAAAATTCCTCACCTTTTGCTGATCATCCAGCGTTATTTTTGTACTTATATCAGAGCATATGCTGTATGCAACCGTCGCAGCCCCAAGGGGGAGGCTTTTTACTCCCTCAATTTTTTTTCGTTTTACTTCGATAAATTCGGTGCTACCTCCTCCCATGTCCATTGCGATAAAATTCTCCCAATTACGAATGATTGGATCAGTTTGTAACCCTTGGGCCACTGCCCTGGCTTCTTCCTCGCCCGATAGAATTTGAATTTTTAAACCAACTTTCCTTTCGACCGCCTCAAGGATTTCGGTCGAGTTTATCGCCTTTCTCAAAGCCTCGGTAGCAACCGTTTTCAACTGAACCACAGATTGCTTTTGCGAAATCTCTACAAACCCTAGCAGGCAATCAATCAAGCGGTTGAGCTTTGGCTGTTCAATTTTAAGGTTTTCGGTTGGGGATACCTCAAAGAGGCGACAGGGAAGAGATATTTCTTCCAAAACATTAAGGTTTTTGCTTTTAAACCCAGGTCTCCGTTCCGCGATTAATAATTTGCATGTATTTGAGCCAATATCTATCAGGCCAATTTTCATGGGAAATGGCTTAGCTGAATGAATAACCAGATGGGGCAATGACTAAAGTAAACTCTCCCTTGCCACTTCTGCTCGCTTGTCTCTTGGCCACTTCTTGTACAGTTCCTGTAAAAATTGATTCATGGGATTTGGTTAACTCTCTTGCTAGGCAAATAAATCTTTCTTGTCCCATGACCTGCATAATCGTGCTTAAAGTCTTTTCGATCTTGTATTTGGATTCATACAAAATGACGGATCCATCGTATTCTTTCCATGTTTCAAGAATTTTCATGACCTGAGCAGATTTCTTGGGCAAAAATCCAAGGTATGTAAATTGATGGGTGGGTAATCCAGAAGCGGCCAGTGCGGTAAGGGCGGCGTTGGGGCCCGGGATTGGAATCACTTTGAGGTTTTTTTTGTGGCATTCCCTTACCAAGCGGAATCCCGGATCACTGATGCAGGGATAACCAGCATCGGATAGAAGGGCGATTTTTTGACCCGCTTCAATTTGGGTCGCAAGTTCAACGCATTTGGTTTTCTCGTTTTCTTCCCTGTAGGAGATTAATTTTTTTTGAATCTTTAAATGATTCAACAGTTTTGCGGAGATTCGGGTGTCCTCACAGGCAATAAAATCGCAGTCTTTTAGAGTTTCTGATGCCCTGGGGGACAGATCGCCCAGATTGCCAATGGGGGTGGCGACAAGAAATAGGCAACCGGATGGATGAGAATCCGGGCTCATGAATTAAAGTTTAGTTAACGGTTAAACCCACCACGATCAAAACCACCGGGCAAGCTATATTCCCAACTGGCAGGCTTGGCATGTGGTAGGCGCGAGTCGTCAGGTGATGCGGTGAAGCATCCACTCATGGATAAAAGCATGGTGCAGATTATACTACAAAACAGAATTTTCATAAGGTTTCCTCTATTTCCGGAACAACATGAACACTATCACCCGGTCGAAGTTCCTGAGGATTGCCAAACTGCGGCAAAAGGTAGGCCAAAGAGAAGCCTTGGCTGACGCTTTGTACGCGTATGCGAGCGGCTTTTTTATTTTCTTTCCACAAGGTATATACATTGCCAAGTTCAACTCCCCTTTCGCTGCCCAAGGGGAGAAGGATCATGCCTGACTTTCCGTCCACTCGCCCAACTGTGGATGGTACACCGTTCTCTCCAATTGTTTTTGCTTGGGCGGCAAGCATGAGTTCGGCTTGTGAAAGCTTGGGTGGACCATCCTCAGTAGGGAGGAATGGATTGACGCTTACCTCTTCGTTGGGTTGGTCAACTTCTCCGCCTTGCTGTTTGGAAATCATCTCATCGATGCCTCTTTTGTAACCTTCCGCATCTGCTTTTCGCACTTCATCTTGCAAGGCGGCAAGTTGTTCTTTTTGCTCATTTCGAAGGGTATCAATAAATTCCTGGTGCGCTTGCTCTGTTTTAATTTTCTGATCCTCCAGGTCAGCAACCAATCGGTTTAATTGTTCTTCTTTTTGCTCCGCAGCTTCTTTTTCTGCCTGTCTGTCTTGCTTTTCCCGTTTCAGATCTTCCTCAAGCCCGGCTACCTTCACTGTTAGTTCACCCACTTCATCTTCCAATTGTTCTTTGCGCTCCTTTTCTTTGGCATATAAATTTTGGTACTCCCGAAGTTCGATATCTCGGCTGACAAGCATTTCCCGGAGCTTTGCGATTTCTTTAAATTTATCGTCCCGGTCTTTATAAAACATGCCAATCACGGTTCTGAGACGGTTGGGTCTGGGTACTCCACGAATGACTGTGCCATCTTCTTTTTTAATGTCTGCTTTAGGGAATTTCGATTCATCCGCAAAGGGATCCTGGAAACTGGCAGGCGGGGTAAGCTTGGTGGATGGATTTACTTGCCATTGCTTGGTTTCTGAATTCCAGATAAGGGCGTCCACCCCATACTCCATGTTGAGGCTGTCTAAGCTTTCGCGGTAATCTGGATTCTTGAGGATCGCTTTTTCGGACGAGGCCAAAGATTCAGCTGCCATGGAAAGAGGGTTTTCATCATTTTGCCCAACCGGATCATTGGCATCGTAGATTTCGTTAAAGGAACTCTTTTTATCTGATATGTCTTTCCATTGAGCGTCTCTTTCCGATTGTAAGATGGTGTAAGCGTCGGACACAATTTCATCAAGGAAGGAATGGGTTTGGGAAGTAAAGGTATCCCATTTTAACCAAAGGATTCCCGCCAGTCCAAATAAGGCAACCGTGGCAAGCAATCGAAAAATTGTGGCAAGGGCTCTCATAAAACCAATCAATCGCAGAAATTAAATAAAATCAATCAAAGATTCACCGACTATTCGTATGCAGCAACGCGAAAAACCTGAGCCCGGTCGAGCCCGTGGGTGGAAAGAATTTCAATCTCCAAAGATTTGATCTTACTGGAGGTGAGATGATGTATTCGGTGCGCGGATTCGTTATTGGATACTTCTTCAACCAACTTTGATTTCCTGTCCTCCATCGTGAGATATATTCTGTAGCCCCGGACTAAAGCAGTAGCGAAGACATCCTGGGGCACCGTAGGGAAGGGCGGGGAACTATATCCAAAGCATGGATCAAAAAAAAGATCTAGCCTGGAAATGGATACAGGGTCAGACCAATGAAATTCAAGGAATTCTGGGTAGGTGAATTGAGTGGGTTGGGAAATCCAAAGCCCAGGCAGGGAGTATGGCCGTACATTTTTGGAAACGATCTCAACCGCATCATAAGGCTTTTGGGATGGAGTAATCTCCATGATGGCACAGCGGTGAGGCTGTGGGGATTGGAATGGTTGCACGCAGTATTCAGAGTAAGGGTTTTCTCCTGACAATCCGAAGATGTTTCGAGGGTATTGAACGATATATCCAACCGGTGCATTGAGCCCTTCCTGTACTTGAAAACTATGATTTGAACAGAGTTCTAAAAAGTGCCAGCCCTTTTGATGTACCGGGGTTTGGAAGGTAAATTCGATCCACTGGTTACCGCTTTGAGTTTCAATGATTGCCGTTTCCAGACAGGGGCCGGGAATGTGGGGGTTTTGCCTGGCACCTTGTAGTAACCTTGCATCGATCCGCTGGTTTTCATTACAAATAATAAAAACCCTGATTGTTTCAATATGCCCAGAAGTCACGGGGAATTGAATCAGGCATGCATTGGTTTGAATCCCCGGATCCTTGGATAAACTTAGCAGGTTTTTCTCTTGCCAAGTGGTGGACGCAGTAACCTTTGCTCGGGTGGTTAGGTCTCGTTCATCTTCCAGCGAAAATTTTCCCGTGCGGTGATTTTTTCCCTCAAGCTCTCTTCTTAATTTCTCAATATGTCCTTCTTTGGCAAGCGTACGGGGCAATCGTTTTTCAGATATACATTTTGCTGCACAATGGCCAACTGCAGTACCCATTTGAGATAATGTAGGTGGATGCGATAGACATAAAGATACCTGTGCATCACATGAAACATGAGTGCCTGCCCATAATAAGTTCTTGATCTTCTGGGAATAAAGAGACCTGAGGGGTATTTCAAAATGGTCAGAACGGGAAATTCTGTTGGATAAGGAAAAAATGGGCGAATCAGCCATGATATGAGGCGATCGACTAACCGCAACGGAGTCGACAAATGAATTCGTGCCCGAGAGATCTTTTTCAGACACTAGGTAGTCACCAACTCCCCTGAAAGCAGGATCCACATTTTGAACAGCGATAATTCTTCTGATGAATAACTTGCGGGTAATATCCTTTAATTCGGATCGGTTTTTGATGAAATCCCAAGCAGACCAACCCAGTTCAATGGGATCGGGTGTCTTCGGGTCCTCGCCAATCCATTCGAGGTGGTGAAACCCACAAAGATTTATCCCAAGGGATTCCATCAAGGAGATTTTGGATGTTGTTAAATTATTTTCCCATCGTGTGGTGATCCATTCAGGACATTTGAACGGAATATTTTCGGCAGAAGCGTCAACTTCGATAAGAACAGCTGATTTATGAAGGTCCCTTTGCAAATTATTTTGAGATGGATTGCTTGGGGTACGGACTTCTCCCGGGGCTCCAGCCAACTTTGAGAAGCCCCCCATTTCCGAGCAATCGATAAAATACTCAGCCCGGTGAACGTATTGGGATCCATCAAAGCGATTGATAGTGGTGCACGAGTCAATCCTGTCGTTGGACGGGTTGAGTGTGACATCGAGGCACTGTTGCCCAAGCATCACCTTGATATTGGACTCTTTTTTTAAAAAGGACAAAAGCACCCTGGCTTGCCCGGTGTAGGTGCCCTCAATATTTTCCTTTCTCAGAGTTCCGATAATTTCCTCAAAAATTCCAGACTCTCTAAAAAAAGGATCATTGCAGCTTGCAGGGAAATCCAGGGGAAACTGCCCTGTGATTCCAATCCTTCCACCAAGCTCATCAAGAGGATCGACCAAATGAGTAATGGCCCCTTCACGGGCAGCGGAAACCGCGGCTGAAATTCCATTCACGCCTCCCCCGATAATCAAAATATCTGATCTGCTCGGTTTACTCTTCAAGGGATAAATATTCCGTAAAGGTTGTACATTTTCATAATAATTCTCTTTTTATTTTCAATTTTGCGATTCTTAAGACTGCTAATGAAATGCATTAAGTAAAATTAATAGGTTGTGTTTAATTTTTTTAATATTGTGTGGCAAGTGATCTGAAGATACTTCAGTAGTCTTTCTTATTTATCAGCTCTCTAAAATAAAGATTTTCTTCTTACCAGCCCAACTATGAGAAACATATTTCCAAGATGGTCTAATACCGTTCCGGTAAAGCTGATCATTGGATTGGGGCTGATTGGGGGGGCTGTTGTCGCTGGTATTACCTATTATGCCACTCCTAAATACACGCGTGTGGGATATCAGCCTACCCAGCCTGTCTCCTACAACCATGAGTTTCATGCAGGTGAATTAGGTCTCGATTGCCGTTATTGCCATTCAGGCGTGGACAAGTCATCCCATGCAAACATCCCTGGTGCAAATGTTTGTATGTCCTGCCATCAAAACATCAAGGCGGATTCCCCTCTTCTTGAACCTGTCCGTTTGTCTTACTATGGGGAGGATGCTGATAAGGACGGAAAACTTTCAGAAGGGGAGGACCTAAACGGGGACGGTATCCTCAATGCCGGTCCTGCAATTCCATGGGTGCGCATTCACAAAGCACCGGATTATGTTTATTTTAACCACGCCATTCATGTGAACCGGGGGATTAGTTGTGTTGAGTGCCACGGTCGGGTTGACCAAATGGTAGAAGTTCATCACGACAAGCATTTGAGTATGGCATTTTGCCTTGATTGCCACCGGAATCCTGAAAAAGCCCTTCGTCCCCTCGATGAGGTGACCAACCTCTCCTGGGAAGTTAGTACTGGCGAAGATGTGGAT
>CALKMX010000041.1 GCA_938091675.1 uncultured Opitutales bacterium | reverse complement strand
CAGGAGAAACAAGATGTGGTACCTGATGAAATCCTTGCGTTGGCAGAGGAGAGATGGCAGGCAAAATTGTCTAAGGACTGGGCCGCCGCCGATCTTTTACGAGGTAAAATCGAACAGGCTGGTTGGGCAGTGAAGGATTGCAAGGATTCTTACATGTTGAGCAAATCCTAATTGCCATTTCATTTTAGGTTTCATGAAGGATATCAAGATCAGCACGGTGGGAACTCGATTCTCAAAATGGGGGGAGGGCCCCATTTACTGGGAAAATCATTTGCTTTATGTCGATATCGAGGGTCATTGCCTGATCCGCCTCAATCCCGAAAATGGAACCGAGGAAGTTTGGGAAACAGGAGAGAGGATCGGGACTGTTGTTCCCACACAAACCAGTGATTTTATTTGTGCCGGAGATTCAGGAATTTATCGGTTCGATCCACTGGATGGGAAAAAGACTTTTTTGGCAGACCCGGAAGCCAATAAAAGACCGGACAACCGTTTTAATGACGGAAAATGCGATCCAAGTGGCAGGTTCTGGGCCGGGACTATCAGTACAGTCAAAAAAGAGGGGGATGCCAACCTCTACCAGCTTGATTGTTTAGGGAAGTTATCCTTGCAGATTAGTGGGGTGACCAACTCCAACGGTATTTGTTGGGATGCCTCTAAAACGGAGATGTACTATATTGATACTCCCACAAAAAAAGTGGTTGCCTACGAGTATGATGATCCAAATGGAAAGCTTGGAAGTTCAAGAACAGCCGTAAACTTTGCCGACTTAGATGCCGAGGGATCCCCCGATGGAATGACCATAGACCGGGATGGAATGCTCTGGGTGGCCATGTGTCATGGGGGAGCTGTTTTAAGGGTAAACCCGGAGTCTGGGGAGCTTTTGCAAAAAGTGGAGCTTCCCTGTGTTGAGACTACTGCCTGTGCTTTCGGTGGAGAAAACTTAAGCCGTTTGTTTGTTACCACCGGTATGCATAAGTCTCTGGTAGAAGAAAATGCTGGAAAGATTTTTGTGATTGATGGACTAGGAATTTCTGGAGTTCCCGCTTTTCCGTATCAGGATTATCATAAGTCATAAATCGTCACAAGTAAGGCAAAAATTGATATATCAAATAGGTTTGATATATGAAATGATCCGCCCTAGACCTTTTGTTTATGAGTTTTTCCCTATCGAATCGAGTGGCTCTGATCACTGGAAGTACCCGTGGACTTGGGCTTGGTATTGCCGAAAGTATTGCCAGTGCAGGGGCTAAAGTTGCCCTAAATTATCATGGCAATCGTGAGGTTGCCGAACAGGCCAGAGAATCCTTGCTCGCCCAAGGGGCTCAGGTCATGTTGGTTCGGGCTGATGTAACCGATAAAGAGCAAGTCTTTGCGATGGTGCAAGCGGTGGAAGAAAAATTTGGCTCTCTCGACATACTCGTTCCCAACGCTACCGGACCGCAGCCACAGAAACCAATCGAAGACTATGATGCTGATTTTTACCGGGAAATGTACGATTTTTTCGTCCTTAGCCCCTTTCTATTAACCCAAGCTGCACTCCCCGGAATGAAACGTAGAGGCTGGGGAAGGATTATCAACATCACCAGTGAGGTTTATCATGCTTCCGTTCCCCAATTTACCGCATATGTGGCGGCAAAGGGCGGCCAGATTGGCTGGAGCCGTAGTCTTGCAGTCGAACTTGCTTCTACTGGAATCACAGTTAACACCGTGGCCCCAGGTTGGATTCCTACTGAGCGGCATGCCAACGATCCACAGGAGGATAAGGATGCATACCTGAAAACGATACCAGTGGGTCGTTGGGGAACTCCTCGTGATGTGGGGAATGCGGTCCGTTATTTTGCCTCAGAGGAAGCGTCCTTCCTTACCGGGCAGACTCTGTGTGTGAATGGAGGCCGTACTCCTTGGTAACACTTGACCGTTTCTTAGCTTGTCCTCTTTATAAAATGACTATGAAAATTATCTATGCTCTTGGAGGTGCTTTCCTTTCCCTCGGTCTTTTCTTTTTTGCGGGGTGCGAAGGGGGTGGATCCTCATCTAAATCGGATGCCCCAACGTTTGCCTATGTGACCAATGGTATTGATCCCTTTTGGGATCTGTGCGCGGCCGGTGTGCGGATTGCGGAAAAAGAATTTGGGGTGAATTGTGAAGTGTTGATGCCGCCCAAGGGAGTGGTGGACCAAAAAAGAATGATGGAGGCGATGATTGCTAAAGGTATTGACGGGGTGGCAGTCAGTCCGATTGATGCCGACAACCAGACGCCTTTCCTTAATGAAGTGGGCAGGAATACCATTCTGATCACCCAAGATGCAGATGCCCCCAAAAGTGATCGACTGGTTTATATCGGCACCAACAATTATAAAGCGGGTAGGGCATTGGGGAAGCTGGTAAAATCAGCGATCCCAGAAGGGGGGGAAGTAATGATTTTTGTTGGACGCCTGGAGCAGCTAAATGCACGGCAGCGTCGTCAGGGAGTGATTGATGAGTTGCTCGGTCGTTCCATGCAGGATCTTGATAAAGTGAAGTTTGACTCCGTTGATTCGGTCAATCTTACCTCGGAAGGTTCCAAATATGTCATTGTGGATACCCGGACTGATAATTTTGATAAAGCCAAGGCGAAGAGCAACGCAGAGGATTCAATGACCAAATACAAAAACCTGAAATGTATGGTTGGGCTCTTCGCTTACAATCCCCCTGCTTGTATTGATGCCATCAAGGAAGCAAACAAACTGGGTGCAATTAAGGTTTGTGGATTTGATGAGCAGGACGCTCTTCTACAAGCTATAGTGGAGGGTCATGCCCATGGTACGATCAGCCAACAACCATGGGAATATGGATATGAATCTATCAAAATGCTCAAATCTATTTACGAAGGTAAACAGCCTGAAAATAAATATTTTGAACTTCCGTTTCTGGTGGTTGATCAAAGCAATGTAGAAAGTTTCTGGGCAAAGAAGAAAGAAATGGCAGAACTTGGTAAACAAGACTGACGATGGGAGAGATTGTCCCTCCATTGATTGAAGTTTCAGGTTTAACAAAAAGCTTTCCCGGAGTACTTGCCCTGCGTGGCGTTTCTTTGCACTTAAAGCGAGGGGAGGTGCTTGCCCTGATCGGGGAAAATGGTGCCGGGAAAAGTACGCTTATGAAAATTCTAGCGGGTATTCAATCCGCCGATGCGGGAGATTTTATCATAGATGGTGAACAGGTGTCCTTCCGTAATGTGAATGATGCGATGTTAAAAGGAATTGCCCTGATTCATCAGGAACTGAATTTATGCGGCAATTTGGACCTTGCCTCCAATGTATTTCTTGGCAGAGAGCCCACCAAAGGCGGATTTGTAAATGAATCTTTAATGCGTCATCAAGCCCAGCAATTCCTCTCCCAGGTGGGGCTGGATATGCCCGTTAACACGCTGGCTGGATCTTTGCCGATTGGAAAACAGCAACTGGTCGAAATTGCCAAGGCATTATCCTGTAATGCCCGTGTACTGATCATGGATGAGCCCACCAGCAGTCTTTCCCAGAAAGAAACGGACACTCTTTTTAAGGTGGTGAAAAACCTCAGGGCCCATGGAATAAGTATCATCTATATTTCCCACCGTCTTGGTGAAGTAATCGAGCTGGCTGACCGGGTGACGGTTTTTCGCGATGGGGAGAATGCGGGAGATTTGGGCCGGGATGAAATCAATCATGAAAACATGGTAAGGTTGATGGTAGGACGTGATTTGAGTGAGTTTTACGATCGTAAAATTCATCAACCGGGCAAAAAGGTTCTTTCCCTGACCAAGTTTCGTTGTCCTTCTTTCCCTGATCATCCTATATCCTTGTCCGTCAGGGCGGGGGAGATTGTTGGCATTGCTGGGTTGGTAGGTGCGGGGCGAACTGAGCTTTTACAAACCATATTTGGGGTGACCCCGGCAATCGGAGGGGTCATGGAAATTGATGGGAAAAAAAAAGAAATAAGTGATCCCCGCACGGCAATTTCTTCCGGTATCGCCCTGGTGCCTGAGGACAGGAAACAGCATGGTCTCGTCCTTCCGATGTCGGTTCGGGAAAATAGCAGCCTTCCCAGCCTTAAAAGAGATTCTTCCCGGGGATGGATTAATGAGTCGGCCGAAGAACAGGTAACTGAGGAAGCAGTTAGTGCATTGAAAATTAAAACGCCGAACTTTGAGCAAGTCACTCGGTTTTTATCTGGAGGAAACCAACAAAAAATTGTCCTAGGGAAATGGTTGGCGATGAGCCCAAAATTATTAATGCTTGATGAACCAACCCGGGGGATCGATATCGGGGCAAAGAGGGAAATTTACAAGCTAATGGAAAAACTCGCGGGGGAGGGGATGGCCATCCTTTTTGTATCAAGTGAAATGGAGGAAGTCCTCGGTATGGCTGACCGTGCTTATGTGATGCACGAAGGAAAAATTAGTGGAGAGCTTGGTCATAATCAATTAAGCGAGAAAGCAATCATGAACTTGGCTACTGGTATCTTGGCAGCAGCATAAACTAAGCACATTAATGAAAAAGAACATACTGGGAATTTTCATCCTCTTGGTGGCGATCTTTGTGATTACCGCAATAATCAATCCAAAATTTCTTAACGCATACAACATGCAAAACCTGATCAAGTGGTCGAGTTTGTATGCGGTAATGAGCCTTGGGGTTGCCTTTGTGATTATTACGGGTGGGATCGATCTTTCCATCGGTTCGGTGGTCGGATTGGTCGCGGTTGTGCTGTCCATTTGCCTGAAACTGGAAGGCATGGACCCGTGGAGTGCGATTGGAATTGCTCTCATCCTATCTCTCCTTATCGGACTGCTCCACGGGATATTGATCACCAAAGCAAAGGTGCAACCTTTTGTGGTGACGCTCTGTGGACTGCTTGTTTACAGAAGCATGGGGCGCTGGTTTACCGATAATCAATCAATCGGTCCGATGCCCATGGAGGAGGATGCCGGGTACAAAAACCTGGAACAGATTCAGCACCTTGATTTTGTATTTAGCGGAAAAATTGCAATTGGTTCTTTCAATTTACCCACCCCTGCAATTTTTCTTCTTGTCCTTTCGATAGCAGCCGCAATCTTTTTGCGACGGACGATTTGGGGCCGCTACCTGTTTGCACTGGGCAGCAATGAGGATGGCACCCGGTACAGTGGAATCAATACGGACCGTATGAAAATCCTTGCCTATGTGCTTTGTTCCTTCTTTGCCGGTATGGCGGGGATTCTCTTTGCCTTTGAGCTCGATTCGGTGCAACCAGCTCAGACTGGAGAGTTTTACGAGTTGTATGCCATTGCGGCAGCTGTTTTAGGCGGATGCAGTTTGCGGGGTGGGGAAGGGTCGGTTCTTGGAGTGGTGATTGCAGCAGCAGTGATCCGTTTGATATACAATTCAATCAATATGGTGGGGATCTCCACCCATTTGGAGTTTGGCATCTTGGGTTTAGTCATTCTGCTCGGGGTCATCGGTGATGAATTGATCAAAAAGACCGTTAACCGAAAACAGGCAGTGCAAACAAGTTAGTGCTTTCTGTCCGAATGCCCGAGGTCTTTCTCCGGACATAGCAAATCCCTGATTCTTCGCTTAAGTTCTTTGGGCTGGGGAAAGCCTTGTTCTTTTTTTCTGCACCAGATCAGGTTTTCTTCCATCCATACCTGGAAAAGGCCCGGATAGTCTTTAGCGGGCTCCAGGGTAACCGATTTTAATTCGTTAGTGAAAGTGGATAATATTTCCTGAGCCATCCAGGAAGCTCGCAACATCCATCCACAAGCCGGACAATATTGGATACGGATGGTCGCATGTTTGTTTTCCTCAACCAATTCAGAACTCTTCATTTTCAGATAGGTATTTCATTGTTATACTTGTGGGCAAGGATTGTTTGATGACCATCTTTAAAGCATTCAAGTTGCCAAGCTTTCTTTCCTACTTTTGATTTTGTTCCATGAACTTTATTGGAATTGATGTTGGAACTTCTTCAATCAAAGCACTTTTGGTAGACCCAAGTGGTAAAGTAATTGCCACAAGTAATCCTGAGTATCCTTTTCAGACTCCTGCTCCTCTTTGTGCGGAAACAGATCCAGAAGTGTGGTGGGATGCCACCTGCAGGGCATTGCGTGAATTGTTGCTTGTAACCGATGCCGGTACAATTAGTGGAGTTGGGCTGACGGGGCAGATGCATGGCTTGGTAGTCCTCGATGAAAAAGGTGCACCCCTCCGTCCATGCATCATGTGGAATGACCAACGATCTTTTCATGAATGTAAGGAAATGACCGAGAAGATTGGTGAATCGGAGGTTTTAAGAATTACCGGCAATCCAATCCTCGCTGGTTTTACTGCCCCAAAACTCCGATGGGTCGAAAAGAATGAACCAGAAATATTTTCAAAAATATCAAAAGTATTATTGCCCAAGGACTTTATCCGTTACCGGCTGACTGGAGAATTCTTTTCAGAGATGTCAGACGCTTCTGGAACTTCTTTGCTCAATGTGGGTGAGAGAAAATGGTCGGAAGAAATTCTTGCCGCGATGGGATGGCCCAAGCATTGGCTTCCTGAACTTACTGAATCCACGGTTGCTTCAGCAAAAATTTCAGCTCAGGCCAGTGCCCTAACTGGTTTATCGGTTGGCACTCCTGTGATCGCGGGGGGAGGGGATCAGGCCGCCCAGGCGGTTGGCTGCGGAATTGTTCAAGAGGGTATGGTTTCAGCAACCCTGGGGACAAGTGGAGTGGTTTTTGCCCAGAGTGATGAATACCGGGTAGAACCCGGTGGTAAGTTGCATGCTTTCTGTCATGCGGTTCCAGGAAAGTGGCATTTAATGGGGGTTATGCTTTCTGCGGCCGGATCCTTTCAGTGGTATAAAAATCAATTGGGCAAGGAGGAGCATGCCAGGGAGCAAAATGGGGATGGGAATGCGTATGACCTTTTAACAAAAGAAGCTGCCCCCATCGAACCTGGCAGCGAAGGGCTCATCTTCCTGCCTTATCTTTCCGGAGAACGTACCCCCCATCCAGACCCCCATGCCAGGGGAGCCTTCGTGGGCCTGACCCTCAGGCATACCAAGCCACATTTAACCCGGGCAGTACTGGAGGGTGTGAGTTACGGACTTATGGATTCCCTGTCCCTAATGCAGTCACTGGGCATACAGCCTGGAAAGGTTATTTTATCAGGTGGCGGTGCCAGGTCTACTCTTTGGAAACAAATGCTGGCGGACATTTTTGAAACGCCGTGCTGTCTGGTCAATGCAACCGAGGGTGCCGCCTATGGTGCCGCCCTTCTTGCTGCAGTTGGATGCGGTACACTTGCATCCGTGGAAGAAGCCTCGAAAGCTTGGATTGCGGAAACGGAGCAAATAGAAGTCAGTCAAAACCATGAGAAGTATAAAAGTAATTACCGGATTTATCGGGAATTATACCCAGTACTAAAAGACACATTCTTCAACCTATCATCGGGATGACCCTAGATTTAGAGATCAGTGGAGCGAGTCAGATATATGAATCGGACCGCTCCTTGGGAGAATATTTACTTTTTCATTACGGATCTGCGGAAGAGCAATTCCCCTGGCCTTCCGGCCCCATATATGCAGTTGATTTCCCCCGACGCAGTGTGGTCGAATTAGTGGATTCTGGATCTCCGGTTAGCTCGGCACTGGATCTTGGTTGTGCCGTAGGTAAAAGCAGTTTTGTTTTATCGGATATTGCCAATCAAGTTTTGGGTATCGATTATTCGAAATCTTTTATTCATGCCGCTCGGTCCATTCTTCATGAAGGTGAATTAGCTTATCAGTATCATGAGGAGGGCTCCCGCTGGATTAATGCTCTAGTAAAGCTAGATAAGATTCCTCAGAATTTATCTTTTGAAGTGGGAGATGCATGCAATTTGGATGATGGAATTGGGCCTTTCGATTTGGTTCATGCAGCCAATTTGCTCTGTCGGTTACCCAAGCCAATGTCACTCCTTGAGCGTTTTTCCGACCTTGTTAATCCCGGTGGACAGTTACTGATCACGACCCCTTTTACCTGGCTGGAAGAGTTTACCCCGAGAGAAAACTGGATTGATGATCCTGACTCAGCAGTGGAATTGAAAAGAGTTCTGGGAAAAGACTTTGATTTGGAATTCGAGAAAAATCTACCTTTTTTGATTCGTGAACATCGAAGAAAATTTCAATATTCGGTGGCTCTTGGTATGCGATGGAGAAGAAAGACATTTCGATGAAACTGTCTGAATTCTTGAATTCCATAGACTCAGACCTCGAACCATTAGTACATTGGAGCGCAGAATTAAAAGCCCTATGGTGGCTTAAAAAAGGGGATTGGGGGAAAGCCCATGACCTTGCCCAGGAAGCACAAACCGACCATGGCGATTGGATCCATGCACACCTCCATCGCATGGAGGGAGATCATGGAAATGCTTCCTACTGGTACTCCCGTGCAAACAAACCTCATTTTCGCGGAGATTTGACCACAGAATGGAACGAAATTGTGATAGCCTTGCTTAATCAATGAGTGAAATAACCGACTCATTCGATAAAGACATTATCATTCCCAGGCAAAAAAACTGGGACTGGATAACCCCGGTTTGCCTTTGTGGACTGAGCATAATGAGCATTTTATTTATTCATTCCGCCCAGGCATATGGTGGAGGGAACTATTGGAAGATGCAGATTTTATGGTGCATGATTGGTTTTTCTCTTTATGGAGTGGCAGCAGTCATAAACTATCAGATTTGGATGAGGTATGCCCATTTCCTATATTATTTGGTAATAATTGCCCTTATCTTAGTGTTTTTTGGGCCTATGATTTATGGGGCCAGAAGATGGATTGATTTTGGATTCTTCAAGGTACAGCCATCCGAAATAGCCAAGTTGACCACGATGATTTATGGAGCCAGCCTATTGGCTCGCTCGAAGGTCGGAGATATGCAGGATTCGTTCTTGGGGATATTGAAAGTGGCCGCTTGCTTTGCCCTGCCAATGTTCTTGATTTTTCTGCAGCCGGATTTAGGCTCTACCATGGTATTTCCACCAATTGCTTTCTCACTTTTATACGTCGCCCGCATGCCAACTAAATTTTTTGTTTCTACGTTTGTCGTATTCGTAGTTTTATTTGGTTTGTTAAGCTTCGATTTATTTCATTACTATCAATATAAACTAGAGAATCCAAAACCCTCGGATGCCGTGGTGGCTTACGAGGAAACCTCACTCCTCCCTCTCAAGGATTATCAACGTAAACGTATTCTTACCTTTGTTGCACCCGAAGTCGAAGACCCACATGGGGTGGGTTCGAACTGGAATCGCATCCAAGCCCTTATCGCAGTAGCCACTGGTGGTATATCCGGTAAAGGCCTTGGGGAAGGAATGCAAGCTAAGCTGGGTTATCTTCCGACCGCAGTTGCACACAATGATTTCATTTTTGCAGTCATTGCCGAAGAATCGGGTCTGCTTGGTGGCAGTCTGGCGATTGGTATGCTGTGCCTAGTAGTCTTTGGTTGCCTCCGTGTAGCCGCAAAGGCTGCGGATCGGTTTGGCTCCATGCTTGCTGTTGGCGTGTCCGTTCTTTTGATGACACATATATTCATCAACATTGGAATGACCATTGGAATTACACCAATAACTGGGTTGCCTCTCCCATTCTTAAGTTATGGTGGCTCCTTCATGGTTGTTTGTTTCATGATGCTTGGGATCGTTCAAAGCGTTTTTCGTTACCGAAATTCTGTATTATGATATTTTTTCATACTGCTACTCGTTTTGATTGGATGAGGTTTGGATTTTCCAACCAAACCTATCATGGCCAGAAGAAATAGGCGCAAAGCCTCATCTAAAAATAATTCCAACCAGGTAAACAATCAGGATCAGGGCAAAGATTTGCCCGAAAATGATCTGAGTGCTGCTCCATTGGAAAAACCTCCCATTCTTATCGATAAAAAAGAGTTGCGTGACGCGGCATTAGAGCGGGCGAAAAACCGTCCCATTCGAGAGAGAATCATGGCTTTTTTCCGGAGGGAAAAGAACAAGGATTATAAAGAGATAATCATTAATACCGAAGCGTTGGAACGAAGAGTGGCCATGATGGAGAATGGAATCCTTCAAGGCTTCGATATTGAACGCCTGGACAAAGACCGCATGGTCGGGGCAATTTTCAAAGGTAAGGTGCAAAACTTGGAAGCGGGTCTCAAGGCTGCCTTCGTTGACATTGGACAGGACAAAAATGCTTTCCTGCACTACTGGGATATGTTGCCCGGTGCGAACAATGATCCTTCTATCGAAATTGTCCGAGAAAATAAGAAAAAATCCACCGGAAAGAATGAAGCTAAATCAGTTGCAGATATCCCCAGGGTTTTTCCAATTGGTTCAGAAATCGTAGTTCAAATCACCAAGGCACAGATTGGGAGCAAGGGCCCCCGGACCACGACTAATTTGTCTTTGCCCGGTAGATTCCTTGTGCTGATGCCCTACGCCGGGCAATGTGGGATATCCCGGAAAATTGAAGATCGTACTGAAAGAAAAAGGCTCAAACGAATCATCGGAAATCTTTCTCTTCGCGAAGGAATGGGGGTTATTATCCGGACCGTGGGTCAGAATAAGCCTGAACGTTTTTTTGTCAGGGACTTGCATATCCTCATGCAGCAATGGGACCAAATCGAGGCAAGGATCAAAAACGAAAAAGACCCATGCCTACTTTATGAAGAGCCCGACCTCATTGGGTTGACTGCACGAGATTTCCTTACCGATGATGTAGATCGTGTACAAATCGACAACCGGGATGATTACACACGTTTAATCGACACAATCCAAAGGATTTCCCCGAAATCGAAGGCCAAGGTTGCTTTGTTTGAGGAAGAAATTCCAATCTTTCAAAGGTTTAATGTTGAGCGACAAATCGAACAAACCTTTATGAGGCGGGTAAAACTTCCCTCTGGGGGAGAGATTGTGATGGAAGAGACCGAGGCACTCGTCTCGATCGATATTAATACCGGTAGTCACAAAGGAAACCGAAAGGATGGTAAAAACTTTATTTTGCAGGCAAACTTGGAGGCTGCTGCCGAAGTAGCCCGTCAAATGAGGCTTCGAAACCTTGGAGGTTTGGTAATCATCGATTTCATCGACATGAAAAATCGTGGGGATCAGCGCAAGGTATTTCAGAAAATGAAATCGGCCATGTCCGACGACAAAGCCAAACACAATATTTTGCCAATTTCCGAACTGGGCATCATGCAAATCACTCGGCAAAGGCATGATGAAAGTAATGCAAGCGGAGTCTACGAACCTTGCCCCTATTGTAAAGGTCGAGGGATTATTAAATCTTCCCGTTCAATCAGTATCGAACTCCAACGATTGGTTTCCAGTGCGGTGAGGCGTGTAAAAGCAGAAAGCCAGCAATCGGTAAAGTTAAAGGTTTATTTACACCCAGCCGTACTACGCAGACTTCGCGGGCCAGACTCTTCACTCCTTACGAAATTAGAAAAAAACTATGATTTAGAAATTAATTTTGAAGGGGCTGAAAGTTATCACATGGAAAATTATAAAGTGGTGGACGAGTCGACCCAAAAAGAAATTCGTTAATCTGTAATTTTCTCCTATGAGAATCCTTGCTGCATTCGACAAATTCAAGGGTTCCTTTTCCGCAAGTGAGGCCTGTTCTATCGTCGAAAGGGTTGCGGAAGAGATTTCACCAGATGCTGAGGTAATTTCATGCCCTCTGACTGATGGGGGGGAGGGATTCGTTGCGATTCTAACCAGCCAATACCAGGGCGAATTAGTAAAGATTAAAGCCAAAGACTCTTTGGGCTGTTTAAAGTGGGCCACTTTGGGCATTGTGCCCATAGATCAACTGAAAGTTGATTTACGGGCATTCTTAAATCTCCCAGCGACAGGAAAGCTTGCCATAATTGAAATGGCCTCGGTTTGTGGACTTAGTGACCTTGATCCCTCTCAAAGAGATCCATGGAATACCTCAACCTCAGGGGTTGGAGACCTGCTTCTTTTTGCCAAGGAACAGGGCGTTGACGCAATCCTGCTTGGTATTGGTGGTAGTTCTACTAATGATGCAGGTATGGGTGCCTTGTGCACACTTGGCTTATCATTAAGGGACTCGTCCGGACTTTCCATTGATCATCCATCCCCAAACACTTGGCGGGATATTGAAACCATCGATATTTCTAACTTGGAATCGCTACCTCCCCTGATCGTCGCCTGTGATGTAGACAATCCATTGCTAGGGAAAAACGGTGCGACCTACCAATATGCACCCCAGAAGGGATTATCAACTGCAGAAATCCCTGATCTTGAAAAAGCGATGAATCGTTTGGTGGTTCAACTTGAAACGTCCTTTCCTCAAGTGCCTGTACTTGCCCAATCTTCAGGTGCTGGTGCTGCGGGGGGTATTGGGTTTGGATTGTCCTTGGTTGGAAAGGTAAGATTGGTGCACGGATTTGATTTAGTCTCCAAATGGGTGGGGCTCAAAGAAGAGCTTTTAAAAGCGGATTTAGTTTTTACCGGTGAAGGTAGGTTTGATGATACTTCCTGGAGTGGGAAGGGGCCATTTGAGCTTCTTTCTATGGCAAAAATGGCAGATAAAAAAGCCTTCCTTCTCTGCGGATCGTGCGATCCAAACTCCAAGGAGAAATCGCTTCAGGAATTTCCTGATCATGAAATCATAAGCATTGCCAATGACTCCTGGGAATTGGCAAAAAATATTGAGCTAGGAACTGAATTATTCAGGAATGCATGTAGAAACCTTCTCCAAAGTCTGAAATATGGCAACTCTCCCGAGTGTCCCATCGTCAAACAGGCTAGGTTTAAAAGAATCCGTAGATTAAAAAAACTCCTTCGCCCTTTACCCAGAAGATCAAACATTCATCGCTATCCTGTTTTAAAATGGTTTGCAGATACTGCATACAAAAAATCATTTCTTTGGTCATTTAAGGGGGCTCCCATTCAATCCGCTTTATTTTGGGGAATTTGGATTTCCATGTTACCCATCGTGGGGATTCAAATGATGGTGGTATTTTTTGTTTCGCTCTTAGTAAGGGCAAATTTACCGCTCATTGTTGCTCTGCAATGGATATCGAATCCCTTTACCATGGGGCCCATTTACTTTGCTGATTACAAGATTGGAATGACCATGTTCAAGTTGCTTGGGATTAATTATCCTCAAAATAAATTACTGAGTGCTCAATATGATTGGTCGGAATTTTCTTTCAAAGAAGTGTTCAAACTCATTGATACCTTCCCCCCGATGATGTTGGGCGGATCGGTTTTAGGTGTCTTTTTTGGGGTATTCACAGTCTTCCTTTACAAAATCTTGAGTAAATTCTACAAAAATTAGTCACATGGTATCAATCATGCACAAAATAGCGTTAAAATTTTGGGAAAGATTTCGTATTTTACGAATAGCAACCCTGGGTGGAATCTTTTGTTTTATGTCCCTTTCTTCCATTGCGGCATCCAAGATTAGACTGGGTATCGACCATCTCGAAGATCGGCACTTCGATATTTTACACGGAAAAAAAGTCGGACTTCTTACCCATCCTGCGGGAGTTAACTCTGGTGGAACAAGCACCGTGCTGGTTCTGCATAATGCCCGGGCAGTTAACCTTGTCGCTTTATTTGGTCCCGAACATGGGATCTATGGGGATGAAAAAGCGTCCGTACCCGTGGACGATAAAATTGACCACCGAACGAATCTGCCAGTTTTTTCCCTCTATGGGAAATTCCGTAAACCTACTCCTAAAATGCTGGCAGACTTGGACTGCTTGGTCGTTGATCTTCAGGATGTTGGGGTTCGGTGTTATACTTATGTGAGTTGTATGCGCTATGTGATGGAGGCTTGCTTTGAAGCTGGTGTTGAAGTGGTGGTATTAGACCGGCCAAACCCTCTGGGCGGTCTTAAGATAGCGGGTCCTATGATTGATCAGGAATGGATCAGTTATGTCGGGGCATTCCCCATGCCATTTGTTCATGGTATGACCATTGCCGAATTAGCCCTCTGGTCCAAGCAATCCCCTGGGGTGTTAACGATTGAGGAAAAAGTGCGCAAGAAAGGGAAACTAACCGTGGTTCCCATGAAGGGGTGGTACAGAAGCATGACCTGGCCCAAAACTGGATTAATTTGGCGTCCAACCTCACCCAATATCCCAACCCTTGATTCCGTTGCGGGATACCCGATGACTGGATTAGGCGCACAGATGGGAAATTTCAAGCATGGGATCGGCACGAAGCACCCCTTCCGGTTTTTGACTTTTGAAGGCAAGCCGGCATCTGAAGTTATGCGTGCACTGGAAGAGCTTAAGTTAAAGGGGCTGTCCTATAAATTAATGGACACCATGGGCTCGAACGGAAAATCAATTCGTGGGGTTTATATAGTGATTAAAGACTGGTCGCAATGGAATCCAACAGAAATGGCTTTTGCCATGATGCAATTAACGGCTCGCTGGCAATCACCCAGTCCTTTTGGAAATGCCAAACAATCTGAAATTAATTTATTTAACAAACATGTTGGATCCACTGCATGGTGGAATCATTTATCAACCAGTGGCCAGACTGTTGATCCAAGCCCTTTTTTACGAAGATGGAATGCGGAAGTGAAGTCCTTTAGGGCAAAAACTGAGAGGTTTTTGCTGTATTAGAATAAGGAAAAAGCTTTGCTAACGAATCAATTCATCCTGAGATAGAATTTTAAGGTGGTACGACCTTAACACATCCTCCGCCGTATCCTCATCTTCCATGGCAATTGCCACGATAGGTTTACCATTTGGTTGGTGCATGAAGGAGTATACATAGTGGATATTAATCTCCGCACGAAGAAGAGCTTTAGTTAAATACTGCAAGGAATCTTCCTTTTCCAACTCTACTGCCAAGACCATCCTTTCCGTGAAACTAATCGATAAACTTTTAAGTAGTCTTGCTAGATTCTTGGGATAGTTTGGAATTAAGCGGATAACTGCACTGTCGGTAGTATCCAGCACGGATATGGCAAGAATATCAATATTCTCGTCTTTTAGCATAGATACAAAATCATTCAGCCATCCAACCTTGTGTTCGGCATAAATGACAAACTGCCTAATGGGCTCTTTGCCAGGATTACGCAAAGTGGATGATCCGTCGCTTGGTTCAATCATAAGAAGGAAAGGCTAGTTAGAGAATTGCTGGTTAAAGATAATGTGCACTTGCTTAATTTCTGGGGTTTTAGCATGCTGAGTATTATTTGTAAAATGTTTCGGAGTCTTTTCTACCTTTTACCTCTTTTATTCCTTTATCAAGTAATTTGTGCGAATGAAGGGGCTCGTTGGATAAATGCTGATCTAACTGAAATCACCCAAGTAGCTGGTACTGGAGATGGATATGCACAGGGATTTTTAGCCCTTTGCCATCTGCATGGGGATAAGGGATTAAACATTTCGTTTCTGGAGGCCAGATTTCATGCTGAGAATTCAGCCAGCCGTGGACATTGGTTGGGTAATTTTGTGCTGGGATATTTATCAAGATATAAGCCATTAGGTCCTGACCCTTCCCTTGTTGCCAAATATTTGCTTAAATCTTTTCGTGATCCGGACGGTAAATTAATCAAATTTGCTTCCTTGGGAGACCCGGTCGCATTGTATGTGCTTGCGGAAATATTTATCTCCGAAGAAATCCAAACCATTCTGCAGCCGGATATGAAAATGGCGGCAGATTATTATGATATTTCTGCTCAATCTGGCTATGCTCCCGCCACGGTTCAAAGTGCATTGATCAAACTACATAGCCTGAGAGACTCGCTCACGGATGGAGCATCCACTCAAGCAAATGGAATTGCCCTGCTACAGGTAGGAGTCGACCAGAAATTTCCCGCTGCCCATCATTATTTGGGACGTTGTTTCTTGGAGGGCATGGGCATAAAGGAAGACAAAGCATTGGCTTTAATTCATTTTCAAGCAGCTGCGGATCGGGGTTATGGAGCGGCTCAAATGATGGTAGCTGATTTTTATGCCTACGGGTTAACGGGTGAGCCCAATGAAGAGCTCGCTTTTAAATATGTCGAGCAAGCGGTTGAAATGAACCATGAAGGTGCAGCTAAAAAGCGAGAAGAGTATAAGGTATTATTTGGTCATAAAACCGAAGCTACAGATGCAATTCCCGCCATAGAGCAGCCGGAAGCATCGCTCGCGGAGACTCCCAATTCAGATCCGAGCATCCCTGCTGCTCCAATCATCGATCCCCCTAAAGCACAGCCCAAATCATTAAGACTGCCATCCGCATACGCCAGGGAAGAGAAGGCTCAGGTTGTAACAGTCAATCAAGATATAAATAATGAAGACGGCAAGGAACCGGAAAGGATGGATCGAATTGCCGGTTCTTCAATTAATCAGATTCGGGAAAAGGCCAAAAAAATATACTGGGGCCAATCGACCAGCAATTCCATGACTGAAGCATTCAACTTTTTTGAAAAATGCGCAACGTTGGGAGATGCCGAATCAGCCAGGTATCTTGGCATTATGTACTTACGTGGAAAAGGAGTAAGTAAAAATTCGGATGAAGCGATCAAATGGTTCGAACGGGCGGCTAGCCAGGGAGATGAATTAGCCGAGAAGAATTTGGTTTCACTTCGTAAAATAATGAAGATGTAAAAGTTTGAGATTTACCCTAGTGATTAATTTGGATAAAAGAAATGCTTTGGAGAGATGGCAGAGTGGTCGAATGCGCTGGTTTGCTAAACCGGTGAGGAGCTAATCGTTCCTCCACGGGTTCGAATCCCGTTCTCTCCGCCATTTTAAAACACTAAAAATGCTTAAAACTATTTCGATAAGCTTTTCTA
>CALKMX010000040.1 GCA_938091675.1 uncultured Opitutales bacterium | reverse complement strand
CCATCACTCACTAATTGAGCAACTTGATTCGGAAAACACTGAAGTAAAGTTTTGGCAAAGCTTGTATAATCAGGCAATTGCAGATGAAATGAACTGCCAATGAATTTACTCAATTCCCGGGCAAGCAATTCAGCTTCCCGGCATCTTCCCGCATGGATTCCCAGTTTTCTGCACTCTGGCACTGAAAAGTTTCTTCTCGCCCCCTCCTCAAAAGCCAACAGCAAACAATAGACGTCTGATCTTGGATTTCGCAGAGGGAAAAAGTCCCCCAGAGAATTTGATTGAATAAGCGGGCGACCTTCCAGCATAGCCAACACCAGAGCAACCACCGACTCCATTTTATTTCTTTTGGCAACAAGCAATGCATGAGCCCAAGTAGGATTTATGGGCAATTGAGCCATCTCCATTCCATGCTCAGTCAAGTTTTCTTGATCGTTCAGTGCTCCTAGGTTGCTGAGCTTTTGCTTTGCATAATCAATGGAAACATTTGAGACAGGTTCCAACAGATTGATATGCTCTAGCTTCAAATTAAACTTGGCTAGATTTAAATAAATTTCGCTTAAATCTATGGCTGTAATTTCAGGGATATCGAACTCGATCCGATCCACATGCTCGGCTTTTGACCAAAAGCGCAAACAAAAGCCAGGCCCTAATCTTCCAGCCCTACCAGCGCGTTGATCAGCCGAACTCCTACAGATAGGCTCGCTCAGCAACGCGTTTATTCCGCGAGAGCTATCGTAAGACATTTTCTTAGCTTTACCGCAATCAATGACAATTTTTATCCCTTCAATCGTTAATGAAGTTTCTGCAATATTGGTGCTTACAATAATTCTTCTCCTATCAGCTGGCATTAACGCCCTATCTTGTTTTTCGGGTGAAAGGTCTCCATAAAGAGGCCTAACCTCGAGGTTTTTAGACCAAGGGCTGGATAAAATAGTATTGATTAGTCTCGATATCTCATAAGCCCCATCCATGAAAATTAAGATATCTCCCTCCCTTTTATCCAATAGGCTGGGGATAACCTCTGCTACTGATCTCCACATCGGATTGTCTTTTGCCACTGCCCTGTGCTCAATTTCAACAGGAAATGAGCGTCCTGTAAGTTCTACAGATGCAACATCGGGTATAAATTGTTCCAACCTATCGATATCCAGGGTAGCTGAGGTCACGATTATTCGAAGCTTTCGCTTTTGGGTTTTCGCAATTTTTAAAGCCAAAGCAAGGCTCAGGTCTATGAACGCACTTCTTTCGTGAAATTCGTCTAAAATAAGAACCTCTATATCTTCAAGATCCTCAAGCCTTAACAGCTTATTAAAGACCACGCCATCAGTCGCGTAGATAATCTGGGTTTTTTTACAATATTTTTTGTCAAACCTTACCTGATAACCAACTTCATTTCCCTCCGTCCAATTCACCATTTTGGCAAGAGTTTTACACAGTAACCTTGCGGCAATGCGTCGAGGTTGTGCCACAAAAATTTTACCGCCAACCAATCCTGAGTTTTTAAGTAAATAGGGCAGGGCAATAGATTTTCCCGACCCGGTCGGAGATTTTAAAATTAAATGAGTTTTTTCATCCCATGCTTTTTTAATCTCTTTGAATTCCCTAAATACAGGAAGGTTTTCGATCAATTCCACATTCCGAAAATTTAGGGCTTAGCTTTTTTTTCAACCATAAAAAAGAGAGAAAATTTCTTATTTTCTCTCTTTTGGTTTGGATCAGCTAATCCTGATTGCCTTACTTTTTGCCCGAACTTTTTGAGGAATTTTAATGGTTAATATTCCATCGGTTAATTTTGCATTGGCTTTGGATACATTCCATCCTTCAGGTACTTTTAAGTTTATTTCCAGATTACAAACAGGAACGGATTTAATTTGTTCGGATATTTTTTGCGGTTTTCCAATTAAGGTAAGTAAACCTTCAGAATATCCAAGTTCTAGTTCATTTCTTGACCATCCAGGCAATAGGATATCCAACCTCATCAATGATTCTTCTTCAGAAACTTTAAGCACAGGATTTTGAAAATATTTAATTGCTTCAAAGTCATTTAGTTCTTGGAGGTCATTTACTCTACCTAAAGGCGAGAAAAAGGATTCAAATATACTTTCGAGAGGATTTACTTGATATTTGGGATTAATTTTCATCAGAATTTTCGGGTTAAGGTTGTAATGCAACAGGTAATGCAAATTCTATTCCATAAGATAAATCCTTAATTACCAATAATTTACAAATTTAAAAACTTGCCAAAACTAGTGCCATTTTGTCTCTTTCTAAAAAATCAAATTCACTCATGCGCCATGATGGCACTCGTGCTGTCGGGATTGGTCTAAAAATCGACTCTTTTACTAGAAAAGGCTCCGGTATTGTTCCAGCATACGCTTGGCAGTTTGGTCCCCTTTTTGAGCTGCTACTGATAGCCATTGCTTTGCATCTTTAGGGTTTTTCTCTGTACCTTTTCCGGTTAATTTCATCAAACCTACTAAACGGGCGGCTTCTGGGTATCCTCCTTGTGCCAAAGGAAGCAACATAGAAAAAGCTTTGGTATAATTCTGCACTTTTCCGATACCCGTGTAGTATTTACGAGCTTCATTTAAAATCTTCTCATCCTCAATTTGTAGAGAAACTACTTGAGATTCCTCTTTTTTATTCTGCGGAGCTTTTAGATATTCGCTGTTGATGCCCATTTTTTGCAAATAAGCGGATGCCAATTTATGGCCTTGTTCAGCTGCCTTGTTCAGGAAACTAATTCCAAGGTTTACGTTCTTGGGCAGGTCTTCATCACCCTCGGCTAGTAACATTCCAAGGACATACTGTGCTTCAGCAAAATTCTGCTTTTCAGCCACTTGTAACCATTGTGCCGCCTTCGTAGAATTCCGAGCAACTCCATCACCATTGTAATAAGCCATACCTAAATTAAATCTAGCGGTGAGGGATCTTGCACGAACTGCCTCCGAAAGCAAAGCCACCCCTTTTTCTGGTTTTCTTTCAAGTAAACCCGGCAACCCTTTAAGATACAGTGCACCAATTGTAGCTTGTGCTTGTGGATATCCTGCATCCGCAGACTTATGAAATAAATCAAGTGCTCGACTCACATTGGTGGGCAAAACCTGAAAATCTATCTCTCCCATACAATACATGGCAATCGGGTCCCCTTCGGATGCTTTTCTTTCTAAAAGTAAGGCTGCATCCTGATAGAATCTGGTGGCTTCCGCGAAATCACCCTTGAGCATCGCAAGGTTAGCTAGATTATAAGACCCAAATGGGTGCCCCTTTTTGAGTGCAGCTTCAGACCATTGCTTAGCTGCTTTTAGATTTACCGAGCATCCGCCCTCCCCAGCACGCAAATAGATGCCCAGAAGGCCCATATAATAAGGCGATCCCTCTTTTGCTTTTTCAACAATATCTTCATACGATAGGCTCCTATTCCATGATTCTTTGCCCAAGCAAAAAGGGAAAAATAGGACAGAGCATAGTAAAAAAGATAAATATTTCATCAAAAATGATCCAATTTACTATGATTAGTCTCTCCATGGCATAGTTCCAAGCTTGAAAGATTCATTGTTTTAACAATTCTGTGATTGTTTATGCCTAATTTTATCCACAAAATTGTTTCACTTTATATCGGTAGTCTTGCATTACTCCTCAGCTCCATTGCAAATGTGTCGAGCATTTCTGATCTCGAACTTATTAAAATTATCGACCAACAGGACAAACTACTAAAGGAAGGAAAAAATTGGACGGAAGAAGAGCTCACCCGGCAGGCTCAAGAAATTGTAACCAGTTACGAAAACTTTCTTTTAGATAATCCTGACAATATCAATGCCCTTCTTTTATTTGGCAAGTTTCTTAGAAAAGCGGGCATGGATGAAAGTGCAGTATCTCTATTTCTCAAAGCGGACCAAATAAACCCACACATTTCAGTCATCAAGCAAGAGTTGGGAAACTTTCTCGTTGAAACAGGAAAGCCTGTTGATGCTTTTCCTTTTTTCCTTATGGCTACCAGGCTAACTCCCCAAGAGCCTGTTTACCACTTTAACTTAGGTAACTTCATTTTCTTATTTGAAAAGGAACTCGCTCAATTAGAGGATAGTTCAAAATTAGGGGTCTTGATGCATGAGAGCTTTAAAGAAGCTGCTAAACTCGCCCCAAAAAACTTTGATTATCATTTGCGATTTGCCCAAAGCTTTTTTGATTTTGAGAATTCATTAGAGCAAGAAGCTCTTATCGCCTGGGAAATCTTAGCTTCTGAATTCGGAGTTAGATCTCAAAGAGAAGAAGATTACATTAAAGTCAGTAAAGCAAAAATTCTTCTAGAAATGGGAGAAAACAAGAAAGCAATTAATCTTCTGCGTTCCGTTAAATCAAAATCTATGAACAAAGAAACGGAAATTCTTTTGAAAAAAGCTCTTACTGATAACGACAGGGAAATTAAGAAAAGCTCTTTAAATAGGAACCCTTACAACTCTATAAGCCCTGCGTCTTCTCATTTTTTCCCTACAGACCCGAACCTTCAGAGGATGAAAGTTGTGACATTAAAATTATTTCAGGAACAGATGCTGGAAGAACTGCATCGGGATGTAATTAAAGCTACCATGCTTCCTAATGGTGAGCTTACTCTAGAGTTTTCGAAAAGAACCCAGGAGCAAATTGACTTAAATCGGTACAGACAATAGATAATGGCTCGTAATCTTTTGAGATCTGATTAGAAAATTACTGATGCGACGAGTAGCTGTATTTGAAACTGAAAACCATGCTCTTAGGTTTTGGAGTTTCTTAAAAAAGCAGGGAGTTGAATCTTCACTAGAAAACATCGATTCCGATAAGGATGAATTTTGTGAAATTTGGGTGGCAGAGGAAGATCAAGTGAGTTCGGCACTCAGTTACCTCAAGGATTTTAACTCCAACCCTGACGACCCGAAATATTCTTCCGTTTCAAAAAAAGAGAAAGATAGGAAAGAAAAGAATTTATCTGGCAGAAGAGGGTTCATGGAATTTAACCTTCGCAATAAATGGCAAACGAGGGAAAGGGCAACTGGTACAGTAACTCTATCGCTGATCATTACCTGCGTGGCTGTTTTTTTGCTTTCAGGAATGGGGAAGAATACCGAAATGGTGGGAGGTTTTTTCATTTCCGAAAAACTTGACGGTCAGTTAAGTGAATTTCTCTCTGGGGAAATCTGGCGTGTTTTTACTCCCATCTTTCTGCATTTCAACTTTTTACATATATTGTTCAACATGTTTTGGCTCCATGACCTGGGGGGGCAGATTGAAAAAAGGAAAGGACCTAAATTTTTCGTATCATTTATCTTGATCCTTGCTCTAGCCTCCAACCTTACTCAATTCATTCTCACAGGTCCGGCTTTTGGTGGAATGTCCGGCGTTGTGTATGGCTTATTTGGTTATGTATGGGTCAAAACGCGACTAGATCCCGCTGATGGGTTTCGCCTAGACCCCATGGTGGCAATGATTATGTTTGGCTTCTTTCTTATCTGTTTTACCGGGTTATTTGGAGGGATTGCAAATTGGGCACATGCCGGAGGGCTAGGCGTAGGAATTGCCTGGGGGTATGCTTCCGCTTACCGGTGGAACCAAGGAAGAAGGTAGGATTAACCCTTTTTGATAATTTCGTAGATCGCTAAACCTGCCCTAAAGTTTGGCAGGAATTTGCATTTCCTTAACCAATCCCCCCGATAAAAGACTTTCCTGCCCAAGTTAATCTGCATACCATTTGAGAGTAATCGTTTGGAAAAATCTTCAAACTCACGAATGGAAAAATGGTTGCTCAAATGGCTGCTCTCCCATTGATGCGGATAAACTTCATTACAAACACGAGCCCCATGTAGTAGAAAATTAAAACGATTCCTCCAGTACCCATGGTTAACAAAACTGATTGCAACTTTATGCCCGACTCGTAGTGCCTGTTCCAGTATTTTTCCGGGTTCAGGTAGGGACTCTACCATCCTTGAAAAGATCACCCAATCGAATGAATCATCTCCAAACTTAGACAAAGCACTTAAGATTTCCTCTTGATAAATTGGCACTTTTCGGGAAATACATGAAATCGATTTATTAAGATCCCAATCAACGCCTAACCCCTGAACATTTTTGGTCGCTCGTAAGTGTTCCAGCAGTAAACCTCTTCCACAGCCAAGATCCAATACTTTATCCCCCGGAGAAACCCAGTCATCGATCGCTCGAAAGTCGGCTTCTTTTTTTACCTCATATCTATTTTTTAATTTTCGAAAACCGTCATCTTCCAAGACCTGGTCTGAGTCATTCGCGTGATCTTCTTCCTTAAGAAAACTTCCCAATGCCTTAAGAAAAGGCCCTGAATCTATAAGAAAGGAATCGTGACCGTGAGAATGATCAATTTCTAGATAAGATGCATTTTTACCCGCAAGTAGAAGGGCATCCACGATATCCTTATTTTGTTTTGGAGTATAGAGCCAATCGCTGGAAAATGCTATGACCAAGGTACGAGTATCCACCTTCTCAAATGCACTGGCTAACCCATCCTCACCAACCAAATTAAAACGGTCCAAAGCCTCGGTTAATTTCAAATAGGAATTCGCATCAAACCGATCGACGAACTTTTTTCCTTGATGGTCTAAATATCCCTGAACACTAAACTCAAATTTTTTACTTGGGTCTAGCCTTTGCTCACCCCCAAATTTTTCCTCCATGCCTACATCTGACAGGTAGGTTATGTGTGCCATCATTCTGGCAACAGATAAGCCTTGAGTGGGACCAGCCCCATTGGGGTAATTGCCATTTTCCCAACCTAAGTCACCGCGAATAGAGCACCTTCCGGCTTCATTAAAAGCTATGGTTTGCACACTATGCTGTGCTGTTGCGGCAATAATGATCGCATTTCTCGCAAAGCCGGGATACTCAACAATCCATTGCAGTGCTTGCATTCCTCCCATACTTCCACCAACAACGGCATGTAAAGAGGAAATACCCAAGTGCTCAATCAGGGCATGCTGTGCCCGAATCATATCACAAATTGATAAATCTGGAAAATTAGCTCCGTGGGGCTCTCCATCGATTTTGGGGTGATAAGTGGATGGCCCAGTAGAACCCCTGCATCCGCCTAGACAATTGGAGGAAAGTACAAAGAAGCGATTCGTGTCAATTGGCTTACCTGGGCCAACAACATGATTCCACCATCCCGCCTTGTGGTCTTGCTCGGTGTAAACTCCCGCAACATGATGGTCGCCAGTCAATGCGTGGCAGATATAGATAGCATTATCTTTTTTGGCATTCAACCGACCGTAGCATTCATAGCGTAATTGAAACCCATCCAGAGTCTCGCCACTCGTCAGATTGAATATACCATCGAACGAAAAGGTTTTTTCCGAAACTAAGCCGATCTCATTGGCATGGTTTAGGTATTTTTTATCTGGAGTGGCAGGCATTACGCTTTAGCATTTGAGAAAGCCCAGTGAAGGCTTAATTCGCAGAGGGTATCAAGAAAGTTTTTCAATCAAAGCTTTATCTATGTCATAATTACCATGCACCGATTTGACATCTTCGAGATCTTCTAAAGATTCAATCAGATTTAGAAGCTTTCGGGCAGTTTCTTCATTCTCTATGGGAACCAAGGTGTTTGGCAAATACGCAAGCTCGGAGGCATCTGGTTCAATACCTTTATGCTCAAAAGCTTCAGACAAACGATCGAACTCAGAGGTTTCACATATGATTTCATAGTGGTCATCTTCGACCAAAACATCTTCCGCATCGTTCTCTAATGCAAGTTCAGTTAACTCATCTTCTGAGATTTTTTCAGATGATATAAGAAATTGTCCTTTGCGCTTAAAATTAAAGGCTAAAGCACCCACACCGGCTAAATTCCCTCCTCCTTTGGAAAAAGTGCTTCGAACTTCGGATGCTGAACGGTTTTTGTTGTCAGTAGTAACCTCAACAATCAATCCGACACCCCCAGGCCCATAACCTTCGTACAGCAATTCCTCAATGGTAACTCCACCGAGTTCACCTGCACCTTTCTTAACCGCCCGGTCAATATTGTCCGAAGGCATATTCGCCTGTTTAGCTTTAAGGATTAATGTCCTAAGCCGGGGATTAAACTCAGGGTCTTTGCCTCCATCCCTAGTGGCAAGTGAGATTTCCTTGCTAATTACGCTAAATATTTTGCCTCGTTTTGCATCAATAGCAGCCTTGTGCCTTTTCGTTGTTGCCCATTTACTGTGTCCTGACATGGAAAATACAAACTGTTATTTGCCTAATTCTTTTTTAAGAAATTCGTAAGCCTCCGTAATCTTGTCTCGCTTTTCTTCCGCAGCAATTCTCTTTTGTTCACTCATTCTTGACAATCTCTGGGAGCTGTAATTTCTCATTCTCTCATTAAATCGAGCCTCTAAATGATCCGCATCAATTTTACCGCGTGATTTCAAGCCCAATAAATTTCTAAATTTCTTGTGTTCTTCATCCAATTCATCGATGGACGAGTTCGCATTATCTTCCAACATTCGGGTGCGTTCAAATCCTTTATCTTTACCCTTAACATCTTTTTCTTCAATTGCTTCAGGTAATGGAATGCTCTTGGTCAATAGAGTCTGTAAAATAGTCATTAAATTCTGAACGGTCCAATAGAGAACTAATGCTGCGGAGAAAAAGTATAAAAAGACCAAGAACATAAAGGGCATGAAGCGCATCATCTTGGCATTAATCCTTTGTGCCTCACTCATTTCAGGCCCAAGCTGCATGGGGTTTAAGCGCATTTGATACCATTGGGTCAGGACCATAAATATTGGCAATATATTCAGAGAAAAGCCATGCAACATTGCGACATTATCCTGCTCAGATAAGTCAGTAGCCCATAAAAACTCTTGTCCGTAAAGTTCAGCTGCCGATCTGAGCATCCAAAACATTCCAAGAAAAATAGGGATTTGGATAAGTATAGGCCAGCAACCCGCAAATGGATTCACTTTGTGTTCCTTGTAAAACTTCATCATTTCTTGATTTAGCTTTTGTGGACTACCTTTGTGCTTTTCCCGTAATTTCGAAAGGGGGCCCTGTAGGGCTTGCATTTTCTTTTGCGAACGGGTGGCTTGAGCCGTTAGTGGCCAAAGGATTAACTTTACTAGAATGGTAAGAAATATGATCCCAAGGCCATAACTTCCAAAAATTGAACTGAGTTTGTTAAGGCTCCAACTAAGAGGTTCTGAAATCCACCAAAAGACTCCAAATTGCATGACTTTCTTTTGTTCGGAAGATAATTTAGAAAGTTCAACATAATCTTTAGGCCCAGCATAGAGGCTAAAAGAGAATTCTTTGGATTCGAGAGGTTGAAAGATACCCAAAGGAAAGGAAGTTGCCCCGCTAATTCCAAGGATTTCTTCCCCATTTATGTTTGCATTGGATTGAACAGACTCGCCCCACACACGGAAATCAGCAACCTCTGTCTCAGGTCGCAATAAGTTCACAAAAAACTGATTGTTCACACAAGCCCATTTTGCTTTGGATAGCCTCCTTGGCTCAATCCTCCCCGTAGGGCCGAGCTCACTGAGGTGAAAAAATTCTTCTTTTTCTCCGTCAATCCTTCCACTACAAGTTGCGCAAGAACATCCCTCACTCAAGGGTAGACCATCATTGTAATATCCTACACTGAGGTAGGTCGAAGCCTGGTCAAAAGGGTTATACATGCGGGGAATCTGAAAACTCGAACCCAGAGACATTCGCACACGCTCAATAGCCATCGGGACTTCCCGCAAACTAGTGAAGATGGTACGATGTTTAAGTAAATATCCATCTTCTGCTGATCGCTCATAAATCCGTTCTATCCTAAGGTTTGATTCTGATTCCCAGAGATAAACTACACGGGACGGTGAGTTTTCAACCAGTCGAAATCCCCGGGGATTGGGCATAGCGCTTGGCAGGACTCTTCCGGAATTATCCTCAAAAGCAATTCCAAGCAAAGGATCATGCAAATGCTTTAACTCGTATGCCTTATTAAGCCGATCGGATTGGTGTAGTTGTATAGATCGTATACTACCCGTATGGTTGGAAAATGTTACAGATGATAAATCGGTGGATAAGCCGGGTGTTAATTGCTCTTCGCTCAATTCTTCCACTGTGCCAAATGGTTGTTCTGGTTGAACAACTTGGCGGTTCTGATCCGAAATCTTGGATACATTTCTCTCAGAAAGTATAGGCATTGGTTCCGCTACCTGGTCAGTTAATCGTTGATCCGCATATTCGGTAGGCTCAGTCCCCTGCTGCCAGATCATATAAAAAGCGAGAAGAAGAAACCCAACGCCTAGGAGATAATTTTTCATAGTATATTCGATGCTTTTATCAATGCATCCTTAAATGTGTAATCGAGTTCGGTGTATGATATTTTGAAAATTGCTTTTCGGGGTATTACCACTGTGTGTCTATAATTGGGCACATAGGATTTGTGCTTGCGATATAGCTCCCGTATTAGCCTTTTAGCGCGATTCCTATGGACTGCATTCCCGACTCTCTTCGAGGCAATCACGCCTAATTTAGAAATTTGATCATCCGCCAATGACACTTGGATCCAAAATGCAGTTCGTTTAACAGAAAAGCCCAGATCTCGAACTTTTAGAAATTGCGAAGATTTAGTTAGCCTTTCCATGCGTGAAAGACCGTAGTTCACGCAATCAAAACAAAATAGGGATTATCGAAAACGAGGTAAAACCGAAGCAGTCAACTTCGCTCTTCCCTTACGGCGACGATTTTGGAGCACCTTGCGACCAGCACTGGTTTGATTGCGTTTTCGAAAACCAAATTTTCTGGCACGACGCAGTTTAGATGGATTGTAGGTAGGTTTCATGACAAAGATTAAAAAGTAAAGTATCGCGCAATAATGTCAAACTCGGAGAATCTTAGATTTAAGTTTGGTAAATTCGTCTTGCGATATTCGCTCGTCTATTCAATATATGTGTTTTGGTCCCGTTCGTCTAGCCAGGTCAGGACACCGGGTTTTCATCCCGGCAACAGGGGTTCGAATCCCCTACGGGACGCCATTTCTACTCGCGTCTTGTACATGTTCCCAATTCCCGTAGGAAGTACTAATGCTGACAAGATCATTGCCTATTCAACTAAAAGGTGCCCGGGAAAATAACCTTAAAAATGTTAGTTTAACTCTCGAGCCAGGATGCCTAACTGTCATAACTGGTTTAAGTGGAACGGGTAAATCTACCCTGCTTTTTGATGTCCTTCACGCAGAGGGACAAAGAAGGTATGTCGAAACCTTTAGCCCTTATGTTCGGCAATTTATGGAATCTCTTCCACGCCCTAAAGTAGAGTCCATATTAAATGCAAGACCCTCTATAGCAGTTGAGCAAAAAAATTCCGTAAGAAATTCAAGATCCACTGTCGGAACCATGACCGAGTTGTGTGACTACTTTAAAGTCTGGTTCCCTCAGGTAGCTGTTTTGCATGACCCTGATAACGCCGGGAGGGTGATTAAGGAAGAAAGTCCTTCTACCCAAGCAAAATCTTGCATTAAAAACTTACTCAAAAAGAGCGTTGTCTTCGGGTTCTGGATCGATCGAGGAATTTTGCAAGCTAATGACTTCTTACAGTTTCTCATTTCAGCAGGACATTCCCGTATTCTGGTCGAAAATAAATACCATAGAATTGAAGATTTGATTAATTCTCCTTGGGACAACTCCTCTGCTTTTGTTTCGGTTGATCGCATCACAGCATTACCCCACAATAAAATCCGCATAACGGAGGCCATTTCCCTTTGCCTCGAATTGGGCAAAGGTTATGCCGAGGCAAGAAGTACGACCGGGGAAGTTTACTGTCATTTTCATAGTGGGTTACGATCAGCAGTATCCGGAACTATCTATCAGCCCCTAAACCAAAGTTCTTTTTCCTTTAATTCTCCTGTTGGTGCGTGCGCTACATGCAAGGGCTTTGGGAAAGTTATCGAAATCAATCCTGACCTTGTTGTGCCCGACCCATCTCTATCTTTGTCCAAGGGTGCAATAAAGCCCTTTGAGGGTAAAGTTTACGGACATTGCCTCCAAGACTTACTCAAGGAATGCAAGCAGCAAGGAATAGACCTTCACCAACCTTGGGGAAAGCTAACCCCGCATCAAAGATCATTTATATGGAATGGGGACCCTTCCCATATTGAAGGAGATGAACTTTGGTATGGCATTCATTCTTTTTTTAAATGGCTCGAAAAAAAGACCTATAAAATGCATGTCAGGGTTTTCCTTTCAAAGTATCGTGGTTACTTCAATTGTCCCGATTGCCAAGGAACGAGGTTCAAAAAAGAAACTCAGTTGTGGAAATGGCGAAATCATTCCCTGCCCGAGCTTTATGCCATGCCAATCTCAGAAGTGATTGATTTGATGGAGGCCGCGGAAATCTCTAATAACCCAAAAGCAGATTTACCCCTTGAAGCAATTCGTAAAAGGCTTGGCTATTTACGGGATGTTGGCCTAGATTATCTAACCCTGGATCGAACTGCAAGAAGCTTGAGTGGTGGTGAGACCCAAAGAATCAACCTAACCTCATGTCTTGGGGCGGGACTGACCGATACTTTCTTTGCCTTGGACGAGCCCACTATTGGTTTACACCACCAAGATATTGGTCGATTAATTGGAATTTTAAGGGACTTAGCAAATGCCGGTAACTTTGTTTGTGTAGTGGAGCATGATGAACAAGTGATTCGATCTGCTGACCGAGTTATTGAATTGGGTCCCAGTCCTGGTGATTCTGGTGGTGAGATCACTTTCAATGGTACGGTTCCGCAATTATTGAGGTCCACTAAATCAGAGACAGGCAAATGGCTTGCCCGAAAGTGTTTTTTCAATACTCCCAGTAAGCAAATTTCTAAAGCCAAAGATTTAGACTATCTTCAAATAAATGGGGCAAATATTCACAACCTCAATAATTTTAACGCAAAGATTCCCCTAGGTAAATTAACTTGCATATCTGGGTTGTCTGGTTCCGGGAAATCCACTCTGTTGCATGATCTTATTTACGAGGAGTTAAGCAACGGTTCCCCAAGGGGGTGGGTGAACAGTAGCCTAAGCTTTTCGGATATTGTAATGATTGATCAAGGAACGATTGCTCGTTCTCCTCGGTCTAACCCTGTGCTTTATGCAGATGCATGGAGCCCGATAAAAGAAGCTTTCGGTCGCACCGATGAAGCAAAATCATCCGGTTTTTATTCTACTGATTTTTCCTTTAATTCAGGAATGGGGCGATGTGACTCGTGCATGGGGTTGGGTTACGAGAATGTTGAAATGCAATTTCTCCCTGACATATCTATTCCATGTTCGCTTTGCGGGGGTAAGCGCTTCAAGGATGAACTGCTCGAGATACGCTTGGACGGATTAAATGTTTCAGAAACTTTGGATCTTACCATTGCTGATGCTCAGGTAAGGTTTTCCAAATTTCCAAAAACCAACCGAAAACTTACTTTGCTCAAGGAACTTGGATTGGGATACCTAAAGCTTGGACAACCTTTAAGCACACTTTCGGGCGGTGAGTCTCAAAGATTAAAGCTGGCAAAATATATGAGTCCTCTGAACGACGGACACTCTCCTGCCCTAATCCTTTTAGACGAGCCCACGACTGGGCTACACATGGCTGATGTACAACAGCTAATAAATTGCCTTAAGCGAGTCGTTTCAAGCGGTCATTCCCTACTGGTGATTGAGCATCATTCATCAGTCTTGTTTCAGTCCGATTGGATTTTAGAGCTCGGCCCAGGGGCGGGCAAATTGGGTGGAAAGGTTATTGCAAGTGGGACGCCAAGTAGCTTCTCTCAAAAAGATACTCCGACTGGACGCCTCTTTAAGGATCTCAACCCAGGGGGTGCTAAACCTTTGAGCTCTGTACTCACTAAAGTTAGAAAGAGTAAAAGCTCTTATAAAAAGATACCATACATTGAGGTTTTTGGGGCCCGAGAAAATAACCTCAAAGATATAAATATCCGTATTCCTTCCAATCAATTTGTGGTGATTACAGGCCCTTCGGGCTCAGGAAAATCCTCCCTGGCTTTTGATGTGGTCTTTGGCGAGGGTCAAAGGCGTTTTATGGAATCTATGTCCTCTTATGCCCGTCAGTTTGTTGAACAAATAGGACGGCCGCAGGTCGACTTGATAAAAGGCATCTCCCCTACTGTTGCGATTGAACAACGGGTCACCAGGGGGTCAAAAAAGTCCACCGTTGGCTCCATTACCGAGATTGCTCAGTATTTAAGACTTTTATACGCCAAGGTCGGCACTCAATGCAGTCCAAACAATGGTGCATTTTTGGTTTCTTCAACTCCTCAAGAAATTTGCAAAGCAATTACAAAAAAGGCTAAAGGTATTTTGGGAGCCCAATTACTTTCTCCTCTGGTTACGAACCGTAAGGGGCACCACAAGCCCCTTATCAACTGGGCACAGGGTCAAGGATTTGACCAGGTTCGATGCGATGGGGAAGTTCTGTCCACCAAGTCTTTCGATGGGCTAGATAGGTATCGCTCTCATGATATTGAGGTGGTGATAAAAACTTGGGATAAAACTCCTAGACCATTGGTCTTGGAAGGTTTGGTTAAATATGCTTTGGATATGGGAAAGGGCCGCTGCCTATTGCTTTTACCAGATGGTGAAAGCTCTTGGTTTTCCATCCATAAATCTGACCCACAAACGGGTGAGGCTTATCCCGAGCTTGAACCTTCGCTGCTGTCATGGAACTCTCCACGCGGCTGGTGTCCTTCCTGTCGAGGTTATGGCAGGATATATGACTGGATGAAAGAAGAACTTCCTGCAAGCGGGATGTGGTGGAGTCTTGCGGATGGTGATATTTGCCCTTCCTGTTCAGGTGATCGATTGGGGCCAGTCGGCTGTAATGTGTTCTTATTTTCTAAGAGCAAGGAGCGTTATTCTCTTCCTCAATTACTTTCCCAGCCTCCCACAGAAATTCAAAGTTTTTTAGAAAACTTACAAATTAAACATCAGCACAACGCCATGTTAGATGCAATTTTGCCAGAAGTTTTCCAACGGTTGAGCTTCATGCGCAATGTCGGTCTGGAGTATTTATCACTTAACCGAGAGACTGCATCTCTTTCAGGTGGAGAATCACAAAGGATACGACTGGCTGGCCAACTAGGCTCAAATCTTTCCGGAGTGCTTTATGTCTTGGACGAACCATCAATTGGCCTTCACCCCGCCGATAATCAAAAATTGATAGATTCGCTTCGATTGCTCCAAAGTAAGGGAAATTCATTACTAGTGGTTGAACATGATCAGGAAACCATCCTGCAAGCGGATTGGATTATAGAAATTGGTCCCAAAGCCGGAGAGCACGGCGGACGAGTGGTGGCATCGGGCAAACCGTTATCCCTGGCAAAAAAAGGACTTTCAGGAACCGGCCATTGTTTATTGGAGGGATTTCCCCATCCCTTAAGAGGGAATTGGCGAAAATTAGTGCCCGTAACTTCCAAAACAGGAAATGCATACCTTAAATTGTCCAAAGTTAAATTTCGAAACCTTAAAAACTTAAGTCTTACAATACCCCTTGCCCGATTGACGGTCTGCTGTGGTGTCTCAGGATCGGGCAAGTCCAGTTTAATACGCGGTACACTTTTTCAAGGAATTAAACAATCTGTTAAGGAAAACAAGGGCGTGCTCAAGCACGAGGACTATGTCTTAAAAAATGGCAATAATTTCTCTAAGGTAATTGAGGTTAGCCAGGCACCAATTGGGAAAACTTCTAGATCTACCCCAGTAACCTACCTGGGTATATGGACAAGAATCCGTGATTTAATTTCTACTCTACCAGAAGCCAAAGCCCGTGGTTTATCTCCGAGCGATTTCTCTTTCAATATTAAGGGTGGAAGATGCGAAACCTGCAAAGGTGCCGGGAGGGTAAAACTGGAAATGAACTTCCTTCCTGACACTTACATTGGTTGCGAAGAGTGCCAAGGTCGGCGGTACAAAGATGAAGTGCTAAGTTTATCTTGGCATGGTAAAAATATTGCTGAAATCCTCGATATGACCTTTGACGAAGCTGTTGATTTTTTCTCTTTCGACGAATTACTCAGAAAAACTTTTATGCTTATGTGCCAGACTGGCTTAGGGTATCTAAAGCTTGGCCAGACATCTCCCACCCTTTCCGGAGGTGAGGCCCAAAGGCTTAAACTTGCATCAGAATTGGGTAATGGGATTGAGATCCAAGGAAGAAAACATGTTACCCAGAAGAAAAATTTTTATGTCTTAGAAGAACCTTCTATTGGACTCCACCCCAAGGACTGTGAAAAACTTTTACTTCTTCTTCATCAATTAGTTGATGACGGGCATACTGTTGTAATCATCGAGCATGATATCGATTTAATCGCTGAAGCCGATTTCCTAATCGAACTTGGCCCTAAGGGGGGGGAGGCTGGGGGGGAACTTCTCCATCAGGGATCTGTTAAATCTCTAATCAAAAAAGCGTCTAGCCCAACTGCTAAATTTCTAAAGAAAGCACTTAAGGGATCACTCGAATAAAGATTTTTTTTCCTGCTTTAATGATAGCATTTTCTTTGATTTTGTTGGCTTCAAGATCAGGGTCTAATACTTTTTCACCATCTAATTTGATTGCACCTTGGGAAATTAGCCTGCGAATCTGGCCTTTAGATTCAAATAAGTCAGCTCCTGACAAAACATGTAACAGGGTAGGGTTCTCTGACTGCAAGTTGGCAATTGAGACCTCAGGCATTTCGTCTGGGTCTTGCCCCTTAGAGAAAACTTGAGAAAATGAATCACATTCTTGCTGTGCTTCATCCTTCCCATAAAACAGGGAAGTTAGTTCTTTTGCCAACTGCTTTTTACACTCCATCGGGTGAATTTTTTTAAGGGTATCTATCTCTGATTTTTCCTTGAGCAACAACAGACGAAAGTAATCCCACATGACTTCATCTGAAATTGACATGGTCTTTCCAAATATGTCTTTTGCCGAATCATTAAATGCAATGTAATTATCGTAACTTTTGGACATTTTTCTGGAACCATCGAGCCCGACAAGCAATGGCATGGTAAGCACAGCTTGTGCAGATGAGCCCTGTTCCTTCTGTAAGTTTCTGCCCACTAACATGTTAAAGAGCTGATCACTACCGCCTAGTTCCAAGTCTGATTCCAGTACAATAGAGTCATATCCCTGAATCAACGGATACATAAATTCGACCATGGAAATAGGCTGATTACACTTGTAGCGTTTCTCAAAATCATCGCGTTCAAGCATTCGTGCTACAGTCATACTCCTCGTAAGAGATAGAGCATCCCCAAAGCTCATTTTCCCAAACCATTCACTATTTCTACGAACCACTGTCTTTTTCTTATCAAGCACCTTAAACGCTTGTTCAAGGTAAGTGCTTGCATTTTTTTCGACCTCGGCTTCGGATAATTCGGGCCGCAAATCAGATCGTCCACTTGGATCTCCAATTCTGGCGGTGTAATCGCCTATCAAAAGAATAGCCTGATGACCCGCATCTTGAAATTGCCTGAGTTTATTGAAGACAACTAAATGACCAAAGGTTAGGTCTGGGCGGGTAGGGTCCACCCCAAACTTAATCTTCAGCGTTTGTCCGCTTTTAATGCTTTCAAGTAATCCTTCCTTCCCAATGATAACTTCCGCATTATCCAACAAATTATCTCTCTTCATATTTGTAAAAGTGTAAATTTATCACATTACTACCTTTCTACGAGATAAGAATTGCCGTTTAAGGGTCTATTTCTTCTCTGATTCAGCTTGCCAGATGCTTTCCATACATTACCAAATAACATCTTTAACCCCTGACACTTAGAAAATATGACCTTAGAAATTGGCTCTGATGCCCCAAACTTCACCTTAAAAACTAAAACTGCTGAAGGTTTAAAAGATATTACATTGGCTGACTATCGAGATAATTCCAGCGTGGTCCTGTTGTTTTTTCCATTCGCGTTTACCAGTGTATGCATGGCTGAAGCTTGCTCAGTTAGAGATGATTTATCTGAATATAAGGAATTGAACGCACAAGTGCTTGGAATCAGTGTAGACAGTCCTTTTGCACAAGAAGCTATGGCACAGAAGGAAGGATTAAACTTTCCCCTCTTAAGTGATTTCAACAAGACGGTTTCTAGGGATTATGGCGTATTATATGAGGATTTCATTGGTTTTAATGGAGTATCCAAGCGGTCTGCATTTGTAATTTCGAAAGAAGGAAAAGTTTCTTTTTCTTGGTCATCTGATGATCCAAAGCAACTTCCTGATTTCACTGAAATTAAAAATTCCCTCTGAGCTTCTTCTCTTCATCTGTTTTAATATTAAGTCTCAAAATAATACTTGGTGGATATCAATTATCGAGTTCATGTTACTCCAGATAGGGCCTTTGTTAAAATTTCCAATAAAGCCTCTTATCTCAATTGTGAACCACTCCGTAAATTTTTTGAAGATCAAGACAAGTCTGGCCAGAAAAGGTATGTAATTGATTTTAAGAATTGCTCAAGCATGGATAGTACCTTCTTGGGCATTCTCGTTAGCGTTGCCTTAAAGATTCGCACAAATCAAGAGGGTGGAAATATGGTTTTGCTTAACTTGACTGGCAGAAACCTTGAAACGGTTTGTAATTTAGGAATCCATCAAATTACTGAAGTCAGCTCTGAGGAAATAACGGATGCTCAGCAACTCGAACAACTTGCACAAATCTCCTCAAGTTCCTCTGAGCCAAGCGTAGGATCAGACACCATCTACAAGGCTCATAAGGCCCTTATGAGCCTGAACGATAAAAACCTCAAAGTTTTCTCTGATGTCGTAAGCTATTTGGAGCAAAAAAAAGAAGATTGAACTAACCCACAAGCTAAATGCTATCAATATTTTGGTTTTTTGTCGGATTTAGTTTTGGTTTAGGAGTGTGGATTCTAGCACGCCGTAAATGGACTAAAAGCCGTAAAATTCTATTCGAGCAAAAAAATCAGCTTGCTCAGGAAAAGAAAATGGCCGTCGAATTCATGCACAATTTAGCAGAAGCGATTGGAGAAGGTGTTGAAAAAAAAGTCTTATATCAGAGGATCGTGCATACTGCGGTGGTTACAACCGGTGCGATGAGTGCATGTATTTATGAAAAACTTCCCAATGGCAGATTAAAGGGCGTTGCAGTAGAAGGACTTTTCCCTCCCCAGCGAGCAATTAAAACAAATTCGGATGAAAATGATATTCCCCGTGCTAGGTTTATAGAAAAAATTTTAAGTTCTGAAATCTTAGAGGCTGAAGAAGGAATTGTTGGGCAGGTTGTCAAAACCGGGAAACCTGTATTCATCCCCGATGCTATAAACGATCCTAGAATCATTAAACACCAGGATACCTCTTTATTAGTAAGATCAATGATTTTTTCTCCGTTGATTCATGATGAGCAATGCCTGGGAGTGCTTTCTGTTGCAAACCCAGCCAGCGGATTGCCATTTTCTGAGACAGATTTTTATATGATTAATTCGCTTGGTGAACAGGCGGCACTTGCAATTAAAAACTCAGATGCGATGAACCTGAGGTTTGAAAAATCTCGCATGGATGGCGACTTACAGCTTGCCCACGATGTACAAGAGCTTTTCCTTACACGAGAATTTCCGGTAATTAAAGGATTGGAAATTGGGGCTAAATATGTTCCTTCCGCACAAGTTGGTGGTGATTTTTACGATTTCTACAAGCTATCGAGTCACAAATTTTGTCTTTGCGTGGCAGACGTTTCTGGCAAGGGAGTTCCCGCTTCGCTTTTAATGGCACTATGCCAAACTCATCTAAAACATTTGGTGCATAAAAATCGCTCTCCAAAAGAAGTTCTTAGTTTATTAAATGAAGAACTCTTTCCCCGAATTCGCAAAGATATGTTCATCACTCTATTTCTTGCGGTTCTAGATACTCGGTCAGACAAGATTACTTATGCCCGAGCGGGTCATGAACCGGCTCTTTTATTAAAAGGTAATCCGAGCTCCGATGATAGCGATGTTTTAGAATTACGAGGGAACGGGATGGCATTAGGTATATTGGAGCCCCTGCTGTTCAACCAATTAATCAGTGATGAGATTACTGATTTTTCGATCGGCGATCTTCTTTGTCTCTACACTGATGGAGTAACCGAAACATCAAACCAAGAAAAAGAAGAGTTTGGATTAGTTAGACTTAAAAATGAACTAATTGAGTACAAAGATCTCGACCCTGAATCCTTAAACCAAAAGATTATACAGGATTTAAATAAATTTGGCGCATTAAACCAAGACCGAGATGACCTTACATTACTTACGGTCAAGCGGGTTAAATGATTAAATAATTTAGCTTATCTTTTTTTCATCGAAATCAATCACATCCGCAAATGACCTTAAATCCTCCCGGTTCGATGCACCTAGATTTTCTTTAATTTCAGCTAATTTTTCTAATGCCATATCAGACATTCCAATCTGTACTAACCTTCGATTCCATTCATGAACTTTCAATTGTTTAGGGAAAAGCTCTTGAAGGCTTTGGGATAATTCGTCGGCGGATTCAGCTTTACTCACACAATCGATGACTTGTTGCGGTTCAATGCCTAAATGAAGGCAAAGAAAGCCATCGAAGCCTTTGGTGAAATTTCGCTGGTATGTTTTAGGCAGCGTCCCCTTGAGGTGTTTTTGGATCTTCGCGAGGAACCTCGGTAGGTGCAAAAGCCCGCAGGAATGTGCTTCATAAGGCGATGGAAGATCTAGCAGAGTCTCTCCAGTGGGTCCGTGAATGATTTCTTTGTCCAATTTTGTATTTAGGGTTAACAGGGTGATGGGTAATATTTTTTATTTTAAGTGATGTGCCAAACCAAAAACAACAAGGTAATTTATCGCGTTAGCTCTTACTTATTTGGCTACAAAAGTCTTTTTGCGAGCACCCTTTTATTGGCATGTGCGATGACCATTCTTTCTGTAATGGCTCCATCCGTTATTCAACAGGTACTGGATAAAGTTTTAGTTAGTGGTATAGGCAATGGCAAAATTCTGTTACAAGGAATTGTACTGATCGCAGCAATTTTTTTCTTCAAGGAGTTGCTTAACTGTTTTCGTATACGAATTAATAATAAACTCGAGCAAAAGGTAATCTTCCTCCTGCGCCAGGATCTACACAATAAATTATTAAGGTTACCGGTTACCTTTTATGACCGACGAAAAAGTGGCGATATATCTTCCCGCGTAATTGAAGATGTGCAAAGTGTTGAGCGTGCAATTTTGGATGGTACTGAACAGGGATTAATCTCAGTTCTAACCTTGCTTGGGGTGTCCATAATGATGTTTTTACAGGAACCTAGGCTTGCCGCGCTTGTGTTTATCCCTCTGCCCATTCTTACATGGATGGCTATTCGACATGCCAAAATATCCAAAGAAAACTGGAGAGCGGTAAGAGATAAATCAGGGGATCTCAATTCCCTCCTAGTAGAAGATATTCAGGGGAATCGATTGATTCAATCCTTTGGATTAATGCAGCGAGAAAAAAATAGATTTGCTGAAATTGCCGAAGCACTGAAATACTTCTCTTTAAGAGCAATGTACCGTTGGTCCATTCAGGGCCCATGCGCGAGTTTTACTTCTTCCTTAGGCATTTTAGGTGTAGTGGGAATGGGTGCTTATTTATTGGAAACAGATCCAAGTTTTACCACTGGACAGTTTTTTGCCTTTCTTCTTTACGCAAATATGTTTTACGAACCCATTAGACAACTTGTTGGTATTAATAACCTTGTCGCTGCAGGAAAAGCCTCAGGAGAACGAGTTTTTGAAGTTTTGGATGCCCCCATTGAAATTATAGACCCAACCAGTCCTTATGCTTTTCCATTGGACTGTCATGAAGTTACTTTTTCAAATGTCAGCTTTTCTTACTCTGAGCGAAGCCCTGTTGTAAAAAATCTGACCTTTAAAATAGCTCATGGCTCAACCACTGCCCTTGTTGGTCCCACGGGTGCCGGTAAGAGCACTATAGCTAACTTATTGCTTCGATACTATGATGTGGAAAACGGCTCGATTGAAATTGGGGGAACGCCTATTGATCAGATCACCGTAGATGAACTCCGGTCAAATATTGGTATAGTACCCCAAGACCCATTCCTCTTTGATACATCCATTAAAGAAAACCTTCTTTTGGCAAAGGATTCCGCACAAGAAATAGAACTTTGGCATGCACTTGAAACAGCCCATGCTCGGGAATTTGTCGAAGCACTGCCAAGGGGCTTAGATACACTTATTGGGGAAAGAGGGATACGCTTAAGTATGGGAGAAAAACAGAGACTGACCTTGGCACGTGCAATGCTCAAGTCATCACCTGTCCTTATCCTTGATGAAGCAACTGCGAGCGTGGATGTTGCGACAGAACGACAGATTCAAATCGCAATTCAAAAGCTAATCAAAACAAGAACCACGCTGATAATTGCTCATCGATTAAGTACCATCCGAGAAGCTGATAACATTATATTTTTAGAAAACGGAAAAATTCTAGAACAAGGTTCCCACGAAGAATTACTTAGATTAAACGGTGCCTACGCAAATTTCTGTAGTTTGCAGGAAAATATTGTAAGTAATTAAAATTCATCACCCTGCCTCTTTTTACCCAAATGTAAGAACATCCTTATAAGATTAAATGCCAGGTAGGGAAAAAATAAGAGAAATAGACTACGAATGAATAGGATGCTAAAGGTGCCTAGTGGACCATAAACAATATCTTCTGCCCATTCTCTAAGGGTTGTATTTAAAAAGAAATCCATCCCCACACTTAAGCCAATGTAATAAATCATCAAGGGCCATACCGTAAAACCAACGGTTAGAAAAAGAAGGGAAAACCAAAGTTCTTTGGACCAATTCATGCAAATTTTGTTTATTATTCTCTACTTTATGCAAAGGTTTTCTTTCGGCAACTTTCTTATATGAATAGAATTTATATTTGGTGCTTTTCATACGCATCTATTTCTTAATTTTTTATATGTTCCTCACCTAATTTTTAATAAGTTTGCATCAAATTCTTGGATGCTTTTTCTTAGAATTTTTATGGACGAAACAAACCAAGAAGTAATAAATATCTTTCAAGAGACCCAAGCATTGCTTAAGGGGCATTTCATTTTAAGGTCCGGCATGAGGAGTGAATATTTTTTTCAATGTGCTCAGGTGTGTCAGTATTTAAGCAAAGTTACCCGACTTGCGGAACTTCTAATCGAAAAAATGGATTGCAAGCAGGTTGATTTAATCGTTGCTCCAGCAATGGGTGGGTTGGTCATAGGACAAGAAGTTGCAAGGCAGTTGAACGCTAGATTCATTTTTTTAGAAAAAGTGAACGATCGATTGGCTTTGAGGCGAAACTTTTTAATACAACCAACAGATAAAGTATTATTAGTTGAGGATGTGGTTACGAGAGGGGGCAGGGTGCTGGAGGCAATTGAAATTATTGGGCAACACCCCTGCGAATTTTTAGGTGCGGTAAGTTTAGTAGACCGTAGCACTCAGGACTTAAATTTGGGTATTCCTTTTACCTCCTTATTGAAGATGAATTTTCCTACTTACGAGCCAGAAAAACTCCCTCTACATCTTCAAAAAATCGCAGCCACAAAACCGGGTAGTTAGAATTTTAAGGAATCGAAAAGTCTCAAGGTATTCGATAGGCGAGAAACCTGTATTTCCCTCTGTACCAAACATAGAAACGATTAATTCCAGAATATAAATTTTCGGCAACATCATTTACTTCTAAGATTTGTGCCCCATTTATTTCCACAAGAATAACTCCTTCCTTGAAGGTTTCCATTTCACCTGTTGAACTAGTTACAACAACACCACGAACGGTGCTTGGTGCTTTATATTTCTCTCGTGCTTGGGATGTCAGCGGTGCCAGTTGAATTCCAGGGATCGGAGCTACTTCATCAGACATTGACCCAAGAATTACATGCAGAAGGATTTCTTTGTTTTCACGAAGGACCTCGATGGGAATGCTTGCACCTGGTATCGATTGAGAAATTGCAACCCGTGCCTGATTAACTGATGAGACAGACTTGCCTCCGACCTTCACAATCTTGTCATCAGGTAAGAATCCTGCCTTATCTGCGGCACTTCCAACAACCACACTGCTAACCAAGGCTCCACTATCATTATGGCCAGAGCGCAACGAAACACCAAGAAATCCTCTTCGTATCTTGCCCGCTTCGATATAATCCGTCAAAGCTCTGCGAACCATATTGACTGGGATGGCTAATCCAATTCCAATATTGGCACCAGTTTGGGAAATAATTGCGGTATTAATACCCATTAATCTCCCTTTAGCATCCAGTAACGCCCCCCCTGAATTACCACGGTTGATGGAGGCATCTGTCTGGATGAAGTTCTCGTAAGCACCTTCCTCTCGCAGGATCCCTAGTTCAGATTTACGAGTGGCAGATACGATCCCCATGGTTACAGTCATACCGATTCCAAGAGGGTTGCCCACGGCAAAAACAATGTCTCCCACCTGCAATATGTCACTATCTCCAAGAGTGGCAAAGGGTAGCACCTCTTCTGATTCAATTTTTAAGACAGCAATATCTGTGGTGTGATCGAATCCAATGATATCCGCTGGATATTCTTTTTGTTCCCCCATTTGGACAATCACTTCTTCCATAAGTTCACCCGTTCTTGGGTCAGTAATTACATGGGCATTTGTAACAACATGCCCTTGGGGTGAAACAATCACTCCGGACCCAATGCCGGCAGGGACTTTTTCTTCCTCTATCCTTGTTTGGTTTAAATGGGGCAACCCATAATACCTTCGCAGCAGATTTTCTATGGGGTTATTTGCTCCAGGATAAAGCCGTCTGACAACCTGCTGAGTAGTAACTGCTACAACCGCAGGAGTGCTCGTATCTAATATTGAGGAATAGCTTTGTATATGACTCCTCGATGATCGATTCAAATCAGAGTCATCAATTCTTAATGAATACCCTTTGGATTGTGAGAAGGCTTGTAAACCCAGCGTTAAAAACGAGAGTAAGACAAACCAGCTAAACTTATTTTTCATTTTATCTTCACGGAATAAAGCGTTTCCGCATGAAAAAATTGTTTTATACAACTATTGAAACAAACTTAAAAATTAAAAGCCCTTAACCTCAAACAAGCTGGATATACTGCTGTCCGTGTGCGTTCGTTGGATAGCTTCACCCAGTAGTGGTGCAACGCTTAATTGTGTGATAGGAAGTCCATCAACATTAATATTGACGGAATTAGTTGTTATCAATTCATCCAGATGGCCTTGTTCAAGGCGCTCCCTTCCTGTCTCGTTGATCACACAGTGACTAATAACAGCTGAAACCCGTTTCGCTCCCCTTTCTTTAAGTAACCTGGCAGCCGCAGTCAGTGTACCTGCAGTTTCCGTCATATCATCCACAATCAAAACTTCTCTTCCCTCGACCTCTCCCACTAAATTCGTAGCCTCTACTGTGCTTGCACCGGTTCTTCTTTTCGCAACAAAGCCTAGAGGGCAGCCCAAAACTTCAGCATATGCACTTGCCATTTTCATACCCCCAACATCGGGAGTAAAAATGGTCATATTGTCAGTGTTTCTATTTCGCAAATAATCGAAAAACACAGGAGAAGCATATAGGTGGTCAACCGGTATATCAAAAAAGCCCTGAATCTGTTGTGCGTGAAGATCCATAGTCAAAACTCGATTTGATCCAGCAGCCACCAATAAATTGGCAATTAACTTCGAGGTAATCGGAACTCTGGGTTGATCCTTACGATCTTGCCTAGCATAACCGAAAAAGGGAAGAACCACAGAAATTCGTGCTGCAGAAGCACGTCTTGCTGCATCCACCATGATCAAAAGCTCCATAATATTATGGTTCGCAGGCGAGTTAGTAGACTGCAAAAGAAACACATCCATTCCACGAATGTTTTCGTTGTAACGTACAAAACTTTCGCTATCAGGAAAGGAAGTTACCAGGGCATCACCCATTTCCAAATCTAGATAGGTGCAAATCTCTTGGGCTAAGGGGAGGTTCGAGTTTCCGCTAAAAATCTTTAGGTTATTACCGTTGCGCATGACTTTGTCTACTCTCTGAATTTTTCTTGGGCAAACCTATTGAAAAGATCAGGTAATTTTCTCTGCAAAACCGCAATTCTTTGTGCCAAGTGAAAGGGCAGGGCAGGGTTTCCTTTAAGAAAAGCTCCGGGCTCAACATCCTTTGTAATACCCGCTTGGCCGGCAATTTTTGCACCTTTACCAACCTTCAGATGACCAGCAAAGCCAGCTTGGCCACCCACAATAACATTGTCCTCCATAATTACGCTCCCGCTTATTCCAACCTGAGCCACAATTAGGCAATTTTGCCCAATTTGAACATTATGCCCAACTTGAACCAAATTATCGAGCTTACTGCCTTGCCCAATCTTGGTTTTCTCAAAACGGGCACGATCGATGCATGTGTTTGCACCAATTTCGACTCCATCCTCAACAACTACAATACCCAAGTGAGGAATCTTTTGGTGCCCTTCATCTGTTTGATCGAAGCCATACCCCTCAGACCCAATGACCACGCCTGCGTTTAGGACGACATTTTTGCCAATCTGACATCTAGATAAAAGTTTTACTCCTGGATGCAGAACACTGCCATCTCCAACCGTAGATCCCCGCCCTATATGGCAATGAGTGCCTATTTTACCATTCGATCCAATGATCGCTCCTTTCCCGAGATAAGTAAATGCACCGATAGATACACCAGGTTCCAGTACTGCACTTTCTTCCACAAAAGCGGTTGGATGAACACCTGGTTTTTCTGGAGGGCAAAGTTTAGCCTCTAACAACTCACACAATTGAGCGAGCCCACGGGAAGGTTTATTGATTTTGATAAATAGCTGGTTCTGGCTCGGAGGTGCAGAATAGTCCTGAGGCAATAAAATTACGCTAGCCCGGCAGTGCTGAACTTGGTTTTTATATTTTGAATTTCCCAAAAAAGAAAGGTCCCCAACCTTTGCATCTCGGAGATTCGCAATTCCAGAAATTTTTTCGACTTGGCTACTTCCCGACACTTCAGCATCAGGAAATAAATTTAATATATCTTTAACTCTTACGCTAAGATTCACCAATTTCTCTTAGCTTGTATGCATAGAGCAAAATTATTCGTTCTCTGCGTTTAAAGTAACAATGACCTCCTCAGTGTAATCGGTATTATCAGAGGAATAAAATACACCGAGTTGTGTCTCGGAAGAGTTCAGTACCAAGTCCAACCCTTTGGCGGTGGAAACTTTTTTGATGGCAGCACGGATATCTTCCAAATGTTCTACGAGGAGATTTCGTTGCCTTTGAGCAATGGTTGCCTTTGCCCTTTTATCATAAGCAACCATATCGTCTTGCTTTTCTTTAGCTACTTTGACTTTTTCTTGATACTTTTCTTTCAGGGTGGAGGAATCTATGTTTGGGTTTTTTAACTTTTCCTCCATCTCTTTCAATTCATTGACAATCTTTCCCATTTCATCTCGGAAAATTTCGAGTTCCTCAATTGCCACCTGCTTCGATTTGTCCAATCGCTCTCTGGCGTCTTTTACTTTTTGATATCCATCAAAGACTTTTTGCACATCAACAACCCCGATTTTTTGGGCGACTAGGCTTTGGGCTAAAGAGAAAAGTCCGATGAGAAGTAGATACTTAAGAGAATTCATGAAGCAATATTATGGAGAGCAAGAATGGGGGATGGCAACAATACTTTAAAATCTTGTACCACCGGAGAAGTGAAACTGCGTGGAACTTCCTGAATTACTAGGATCTGAGAGAGGAAAACCCAGGTCTAGCCTTAAGGGCATTCCCATAACCATAATGCGGATGCCGAGCCCCCAGTTATCGTGCCACCCCTCTTTGCCGTTGCCAGGGGAAAGCTTAAAGTCATCAGTCCGCAAAAATCCTCCATCATAAAAAAAGGCAAATCGCAGGGGATCTGCAATTTTAAAGGTATATTCTAAACTGCCGTAGGAAAATGAGTTCCCCCCCGTTGGCTCACCTTCTTCATTAGGACCGGCATCTCGATAATCCCAACCCCTAAGATTATAAGGTCCTCCAAGAAAGAATTTGTCGAAAAAGGGTACATTTGCGTCTTCTCCGTCAAATTTCCCTAATGTGCCCGCTCGCCCGGAGATAGATAATACCTGTTCCATCGTATCAAAGGTTTTAAAAAATCGGGCCCCCTGTACTTCTAATCTTCCGTAATCTGCATCTCCCCCAAAAATCCCCCCCGCAAATTCCTTCCGGATCGAAACCACACTTCCTTCAGTGGGAAACAATAACACATCTCTGGTGTCACGATTCAAGGTTAGCCCTACTTTTGAAATGGTTCGTTGGATCTCATTTTTATCTGCATTATAAGCCGGATCTCCATTGGGAGGACCTGTAATCCAGTTTGTTTTCGGTCCTAGTTCAATGTCCTCAATTAAAACATCCTCAAAGCTGTAAAACAAACGTCCCTCAACGAGTTCAAAGAGCCTTTTGCGGAAATAAAGCTCAAACCCAGTCCTCAATTCATCATAGTAAGAACTTTGGTAATCTGACTTTTCCCGAAAAACCTCAAACCCTGCTGCGACTCTTCGGTTTAAGAACCAGGGTTCCTCCAAGGCAAGGCGTGCCTCATTACTTCGAGAGCCAAGTTTTAGCCGAAGACGAAATTTCTGCCCGTCTCCTTGCAAACGGTACGGTGCCCTCCATTTCATTAAGTCAAAATTACCCTGGCGAAATTCGGCATACATCATGGCTTTTTCGAGTGTGCTGAATCCGACACCAAAAGATACATGACCCGTTCGTCCTTCCTCCACATCAACGACCATATTTCTTCTCGAATTTTTGATTTCTGGATCACCGGATGAAATCGGCTCATCGCTAATATCAACTCGTTCAAATAGTTTGGTGTTTTGAAGTCTTGCTTCACTTGTTTCCATTCGGGTTAAGTCGAAGGTTTCTCCCGGGGCTAAGGCTAACTCGCGAATTAAAACAACCGTCTTCGTTTTTTCGTTACCTCTTACCTCGATACTGTTGACTGAGAATTTATTGTTCTCCGTAATCTCAAAATCCAAATCGATTTGGTTCTTCTCAAGGTTTGATTTGCGCTTCACCCTTATTTGGGCATCCAGATATCCTTTGTCTCCATAAAGCCTTTTCATGCGACTTCTTTCCTTTGACAATAATTCAGGCGAGTAAGGATCTCCTGCATTAAGTAAGCTATCCTCTGCCAGAGTTTCTTGATCGATAACCGCCTGTCCAAAAATTCTCTTCTTACCAAAATAAGACCTTGATCCCTCCTCTATTTTAATTTGCAGATCTATACGATTTGAGCCTACTTGAGAGACCGTAATGTTCGATTGGTCAATTTTGACATCTAAAAATCCTTCATTTCGATAAGACTGAGAAATTTTTTCGAGATCTTCTTCAAGCACACGGGGTTGGTACTTTGATCTTTTCGACCAAAATCTCCAAAACCGCCAAGGTGCAGTTTCCATAACATCCAATAACTCACCATCGTCTAATTGGTTATTTCCGGAAAATAGAATCTTACGAATCTTTCTGGGTTCATTTTCAATAACATCAAATTTGAGAATTATCTTGGAGGAATCTTTCTTGGAAGGAATGACTTGATAACTTACCCGAGAGTTCCAATATCCTTTTTCTAAGTAGAGATTTTCTAGTGCTATTTTGTCTGCCTTGGCATCAGATTCATCGTATAACTCTCCTTTTTGTGAAGAAATAGTCTTGGTAAGTTTTTTGTCACTTAATTCATCATTTCCATCAAAAAGGATCGATTCGATTCTAGGCTTTGTCACCACCTTAAAGACAATTCCCACACTATCCTGATCAGAAATATCCGTGTCTATGAAAACTTTTACATCTTTAATGAATCCGGTCTGGATAAGATTATGAATAGATTTATCTATGGGAGAAGTTGCATAAATGCTACCCTCTAGAACTTGTAAGTTTTGCTTGATATATGAAGCACCAACGGTTGGGGGACCGACAATTTGTATTTCAATGGAAGAAATGGTTTTGCCATCATAGGAAACTTGTGAAAACAAATTAACCAACCCAAAGAGTAAGTAAGAGAAAATAAGAAAAGGCTTCATCCGTAGTATTTAATTGAGACGATGGTCTTGCTGCATACTTTCGAAACGAGTAAATTTTCGCCTAAACGCAAGGTTGATTTTACCAGTTGGGCCATTTCGTTGCTTTGCTAAAATTAAAATAATTGGCTCAAAATCTTCTTCCGGGACTTCACCCTCCCCATCATAGTCCATTTCTCGAACATCTTCACCTTTTCTTTGTTTTCCCAAAAGCATAACGACATCTGCATCTTGTTCAATTGCACCTGACTCACGAAGATCAGACAGTCTGGGGTCCCTGCGCTCTTTCTCGGAATCTCGATTAAGTTGACTGAGAACTAAGACAGGCACTTCCAGTTCTTTTGCCATAGCCTTAAGCCCACGAGAAATTTCTGAAATCTGATTTTCGCGGGAAAGCACTCTGGATTCTGTTGAAATAAGCTGTAAGTAATCAACCACTACAAAGTCTAATTTATTCCTCATTTTTAGCCTGCGTGCTTTGGCTCGAATTTGATTGATACTTAGTCCGCTAGTATCATCTACCCATAGAGGTGCTTGTTGAAAATCTTTACTTGTCTGATGCAATTTTTCTGCTTGGCCACGGGGGACAAAACCTTTTCTTAGGTCATTCATATTAACCCTCGCCCGACCACATATCAACCGCATCGCCAAGGATGTTGCGCTCATTTCCAGACTAAATACGAGTGCGTGCCTAGGGGAGTTGCTGTATTTTGCGGAAAATGCGATATTTTCCACTATATTCATAGCTAGACTGGTTTTACCGACAGACGGACGGGCTGCAAGTACAATCATTTCTCCAGGCTTAAATCCGTTGGTCAAGCCATCCAAATCACTGTAACCGGTCAAAACTCCATCTGTTTCCTCTCGCGAGAGCATTCTTTGAATTTGCTCCATCGCCTGCTGGATTGGCTCTTTAAATGGGATTGATGCTCGGAGATTTTGGTCGTCCCCTAAAGAACATACCCGTTGTTCAAAGTTTGCCAAAAAGTCCTCTACATTACTGGGTTGCTGGTTTGCGCCATCAATCATTTCGAAAGCCATATAAATACACTTTCGAAGAAGGGATTTCTGCTTGACGATATCTAGCCAAAAAGATGCATGTGCAGTTGTGTCAATCCGTCCGACTAGCCCAGTTAATCCATCCCTTCCCCCTGCCTGATCTAAGTTTCCGTTCGACTTAAGTTTTTCAGCAAGAACGATTTCATCTGGCTCAACAGTATCGTTATACAAATCTAAAAGAGCATCAAATATTAGCTGATGTTTTGTGAAATAAAAATCTTCTGGTCTTAAGGACTTTTCTATACAGTTACTAATTACTTCACCTGAAGCATCAACAATACAGGCAGCAAGAATCCCCTGTTCTGCATCGAGGTTGCTGGGTAAAGCCTGCCCTTCAATCTTTTCTGTAGAAAGTTGGTTAGGCTGAGGATAGACTGTTTTGTTGGAAAAGTCTTTAGACTTTTTATCCCGAGATGAAACGGTAGACATTACAAGACTTCCTTCTCGGCCAATTCGAATAATTTATTCTTCTACTTCGATCGGATTTTCTGAAACAACTTCGACTTTCAATTCAGCTGATACATCCTTAAACAAGTGAAGGGTAACTGTGTTCTGCCCTAAACTTTTAATTGGGGAAAAATTAGAAAAGTGTCTTTTATCCAGAGTAAAACCCTTTTCTCCAACCTTATCGATGATTTGCTGAGCAGTCACGGATCCAAAGAGTTTGCCTCCCGTTCCCGTTTTTACGGCAATAGCTACCGATAGGTCACTTATTTTAGAAGCCACATCTTGGGCGTTTTGCAGTTCCTCCGCCTCCCTGGCAGATCGTGCAATTTTAAGAGAATCCAAGCGCTTAATATTCGCTTGGTTGAGGGGGACTGCCTTGTTTTTGGGAAGAAGAAAGTTTCGTGCGTAACCTGGACGAACCTTAACTACATCTCCCTCGGATCCAAGATTGTCGACTTTTTCGAGAAGTAAAATTTCTGTGTGTGCCATAATATTTAGTTTATAAGGGTTTTAAAAAGGTACGTCTTCGTCAAGATCGGGATCGCTGGACGCCAAGGGTTGATTCGCGGGCGAATTAGAATCTGTGGATGCAGGATTGTTCCCTCTGGTATTCATTTCCGTTGAGGTCGATGTTCCATCTGATTTCCCTGTATCAACAAATTCAAAATTATCTAGAACCACACGTATAGCACTGCGTTTCTCGCCCTCTTTGGATTCCCATTGGTCTAGTTTTAAGCGACCTTCTACAAATATGGGCCTGCCTTTGGAAAAAAACCTGCCAACCGCTTCAGCTCTCGGACCAAAGCATTCAATGTCAACAAAGGTTACCTCTTCTTTCTTATTACCGTCAGCGTCTTTGTAGCTTCGGTTAAGAGCCAATCCAAAATTACAAACGGGACGGCCCGAAGACATCATTCTAACCTCTGGATCACGGGTCAGATTTCCAATTAGTAATACTTTATTTAATGAGGCCATCTATAAACTGAATTTTCTAATTACTGCACTCGATTAAAACTCGATCAACCTTTTTCTCCAAACGAAGTTTTTCTCTTATTTTATAAGGTGTCTCGGGTGTTCCGGTAATATCAAACTTAAGGTAAGTACCCTTGGTGAAATTCTTTTTGGTAGGATAGGCAAAATCATGCTGACCTAGTTCTTCTACTTTTTTAACTTCACCTTCAGCTTGTCCGATTAGCTCAGTAAGCATAGGAATCATTTGGTTAGAGGAGCCCTCACTTCCACTTGGGTCAATAACAATAGTGGCGGAGTAATTTCTGGTATTCATAGTTTAACAAGATGGATCTGGTATGGGGTAACGGTTGGTGTAGTTCGATGCAAAAGAAATGCCTCGAGTGATCAAAAGCTTTAGGCTGTGTAATAATTTAGGAAACAGATAAATTAGAGCATCTTGCTCATCATTTGAAAATTTTGATAGCACATACTTCGATAGGGTTGAAACTGTAAGTGCAGGCGAATCAACACCAATGCGTAATCTTAGAGGAGAATAACCAAGGTTTTCGATAACACTACGAACTCCATTGTGACCACCGGCAGATTTATTTTGGGATAATTTAGCTCTACCAAAGGGTAAGTTTACCTCATCGTGAACTAACATAAATGTGTCAGCGGAGAGAAGATGCTTATTCAGTAAATTTGTGAGCCCTGACCCGTTCAGATTCATAAAATTTAACGACTTCAAAAGCATGGTATCTGTGCTTGATAATCTAAGTTTGGATATACTGAACCCATCTGAGTTATGAAATGGTGCATTGTAACGGTTAGCAATATAATCGACAAAATTATGACCTATGTTGTGCCTGGTGTCTGAGAATTTCTCACCAGGATTTCCAAGCCCGAGAAGTAACAACTTCACGATAGCAACCGTAATTGGACATTAATCACTACCTTTCGATGTTATTTCCTGGTCATTCTCATCTTCAGAAGTTGTCGACTCTGGTGAATCGCTAGAATCATCAAGATCATCTTCAGTGGATTCTGCACCGGCACGACCACTAGCACTGCCCACACAGGTAACAACATTACTTTCGGGGTCACCCACGAGCTCAACTCCATCTATTAGTGAAATGTCACGAAGTTGAAGGCTTCCGCCTAAATCAAGCTGGCTAATGTCAAGTTGTAAACTCTTGGGAAGTTGACTAGGTCTGCAGCGTACAAGAATTTCGCTATGATGAAACTCTAAAATTCCACCCATATTCCTGACCCCTGGTGATTCGCCGGTTAACTCAAGGGGGATTTTAGTTTCCAGAGACTGGCCCCGGGTAACCTGTACAAAATCTAGGTGAAGGATAGAATCCTTTACAGAATCAATTTGCATATCCTTGAGCAAAGCGAGTTCTTTCTCTCCATTTCCTTCATCTAACTCGACTAACGAGAGAGATCCACCTGCAGAACGCATCAGTGTGCGGAATTGAGCCTCATCAATTGAGTAATGCTTGAGGGTTTCTTTGCCGTAAAAAACTGCCGGGATGCGTCCCTTGGCACGAAGTTTTCTTGACTCACCCCTTCCATGTTGGGCGCGGTTAAGAACAAGTAATTGAGTATCGGTAATGTCAGACATAGTAGAAGCGGGGTTTTAAAAACAAAGGGCGAACTATGATCAAAATGTTAGTATCTGGCAAGCTAGTTGTGAGCTTTATCAGAATGGTCCGAATCGTGTGAAACGAAATATTATCCTTACCTGTAACAACAATTCCTTCCGATTGTTTAATCTCCTAAACAAAAGTGGTTTAAACTTTCGAGGTAATTCTTTATTTTTTATTTATTTTTTGCCTCTTATCTACCTCAAGCATAGGTCCGTTAATCATCGCTGAAAAATAAACATTACTCTTTCACTTATTTTATAATTTAAACATCCTTTAGACCCTTTGGCATCAGCTCATGTAAAACATTTACCCAATTTAGATGTTTGTAATCGTAGTATGTTTTGTGTTTGGACGCTTTTTATATTAAGAAATTCTATTGTTTCCTCATTTCTTTTCCAAACGCAGAATAGAATATTTATTTAAATATTTCCTCAGAATCCTTTACTGAGTATAAAATCTAAGGTTTTAAAATTTCTTTGGTTACTTTTGGTGAAATTTGTTCTTTTAATTCCAATTGTTTAACTTGTATAGAGATACCTTTGGTGTATATTAAAGTATATGAAAATAGCGTCTACGCTAATTGCGCTTTTGCTTACCCTCTCGTTCATCGATTGCTTTTGTGCATATAATGATCTGCCCAGCTCTTCTTGTGGTTCTTGTGATTTTTCTGATCAAACTCCATCTACATGTAACTCTTGTTGCCTAGATCTTCCTTACTTGCTAACATCGGATGTTACGGGACATCTCTCATTAATCCCCGAGATTCCCTGCGTTTCAAGCATTCTAAATTTTCATTTCGCATATGTACTCTCCCCTCGGGAGTCCCCGGATACTTGGTTTGGTAAAATTAAATCGCATTTAGCTCTTAATATTATCCAAACCTGATTCCTTAGTTTGGTCTCCGTTGGGTTCTGCTTTTACAGTTGAATCCTTTGTTAAACCTTTTGATCAAACTATGTATACAAAATTCTTCCCAGTAATAATGGGTTTTGGTTCCTGCAGATTTGTACCTGTTTTCAAAAATTACGTTTCTGCATTATTTATTTCTATCTTAACATACACGCTATCAACTGGATGTAAGTTTTTCGATGAACATAGCGTTTACACGACGCAGGCTGTTTTACATCCCATCTCAAGTAATAATCAATTTTCTGGTGATACAGATGAGGAGGATGTTAGCATGCTGCTACAGGCAAGTGGATGGATCGAGCCAGACCCGTTCCCTATTCGAATTCCTTCCCTTTATGACGGAATTGTAAAAGATGTTTATGTTCTTGAAGGCGATCTTGTTAAAGCCGGGCAGAAACTAGTCTCTTTGATTGATGAGGATGCTGTATTGGCCCTCCGCCTTGCTGAAACTGAATTAAACGAATCAGCATCTAAGGAGCTGGAAATTCTTTCAGAAATATCTCTTCAGAAATCATTTGTCTTAAAGGCTCAGCACAAAAACAACCTGGACCAAACCCTTTTAGGCGAGCAGAAAGATTATTTAAGTCGTTTGGAATTATTACCCTTTGGTTCAATTCCTTCGATGGACTTGAATCGATCAAGATTCAAAGCGGATAGCTTGAAATTCTCGGTCAAGGTATCTGAAGAAGATGTAAAAATAGCAACCGAAGGAATAGTTGTTCTCCAAAACAAGCTCCAATCTCAGAGATATATTACCGAAATGAAACGTATTCAGGTTGAACAAGCACAATTAGACCTCAACCGAACCCAAATTTTTTCCAAAACAGAGGGTAGGGTGCTAAAACTCTTTGCCAGTCCAGGAAAAAGATTAATGCAGAAAATGGATATCCCGGAAGCCTCCACCGCTGTGGCTTTATACAGGGATGGTGAATTGCAGGCTAGAATTGATGTTCCCTTGCCTGATGTTTCAAAATTATTCCTTGGTCAGGATGTAGAAATTACTTGCTCCATGTTACCAGACTCAAAATTTAAAGGTCGTCTTAGCCGAATTTCGGGCGAAGCAGATCTTCAAAGAAATACTCTTCAGGTTAAGGTTCAGATCTTAAACCCAGATTCTCGGCTCCGTCCGGAGATGTTGTGCCGGGCTAAATTTTTCTCAAAAGAAGACCGGTCTTTGAATGAAAAAATTACAGCGAGTCATGGCGTATTTGTTCCGGTTTCAATAAGGCCAAAGAACGATGAATCCTTCACTAAACTCTGGGTAGTTGGGCGGGACGGGAAAACCGCGGAAATCCGTGAGGTGCACTTTGGTGAGGAGATTATCAACCAATATATATCGATCTTGTCCGGTCTTAATGCTGGTGATCAAATCATCCTGAATCCACCAAATTCATTGGAATCTGGGGATTCAGTAATCGTTATTCAAAATCCATGAATGCATTTATAGAAGCACGCAACCTAACAAAAAAATACCAAAAGGGAGAACAAGTCATCGCTCCACTTACAGATATGTGCCTTGATATTTATGATGGGGAATTTGTTGCCTTAATGGGACCTTCGGGTAGCGGAAAAACGACTCTTCTTAACATTATTGCTGGGGTAGACACACCGACATCTGGAACCATACGTGTTGGAGATCTATATTTAAATAAAATGAACCGAGATCAGCTCACCGGTTGGAGATCTCACAATCTTGGATATATTTTTCAACTTTATCACTTAATTCCAGTACTCAATGCATATGAAAATGTAGAGCTTCCTTTGCTTATTCATTCAATGACAAAAAAAGAGCGGCAGCAGCGAGTAACAAATGTTCTTGAGTTGGTTGGGCTAATTGATCGAAAAAATCATAAACCAAAAGAATTATCTGGTGGTCAGGAGCAACGTGTTGCCATAGCTCGTGCATTGGTGACAAACCCTTCATTAATTGTAGCCGATGAGCCAACTGGTGATCTAGACCGCAAATCTGCAGATGAAATCCTCGACCTTTTGCACGAATTAAGTACCAGTCAGAAAAAAACCATTGTCATGGTAACTCATGACCCCAAAGCGGCCAATCGAGCGTCCAAGAAATTAGAATTAGATAAAGGAAAGATTCGAATTAATTCATGAGACTTTTTCTTAAGTTGTTCAACTTGGCTTGGTTGGCCGCAAAAAGTACCACGAGGTATCCTACTCGTTCTTTTCTGACATTGATGGGTGTAGCAACAGGGATGTTTCTCTTTACTACAATTGAAACTGTACAGAGCTCTTTACACGACGCTACGGTAACAAGTGCAGAAGATACCACGCTTGTGGTATACAGGGAAAATAGGTTTTGCCCTGCCACCAGTCGATTACCAGAACACTACAAGGACGAGATTTCTCAAATTGGGGGAGTAAAATCCGTCACTCCGATTCAAATTGTGGTTAATAACTGTGGCACTAGCCTGGATGTAATCGTCTTTAGGGGAGTACCAAGGGACGGTTACACGAGCGGGTCTTTAGGTTTTCGTTTGGTGGAGGGTACTTTCGAGAACTGGCAAATTAGGGAAGACGGAGCTCTAGTTGGCAAGAACTTGGCTGAGCGAAGAAATCTGAAGGTTGGCGATAAGTTTGATGCTGCTGGTATAACCGTTCAGGTTGCTGGAATCGTGGAGACCGAAGATAGTCCACAAAATAATAATGTCGCATTTGTTCACCTATCATTTCTCCAGCAAGCTTCACGAATCGGCTTGGGTATTGTAACTCAGTTTAATGTCAAAGTAGCAGAAGCCTCTTTGCTCCAAAGTGTCGCAGCAGCTATTGATAAACGGTTCTCTACCGATACTGAACCCACATCTACTCAGCCAGAAAAAGCGTTTTTTGCCAGCACTGCGGTGGAGTTGATTGAGTTGATCCGTTTTTCAAGATGGATTGGATTTGCTTGTGTGATTGCTGTGATTGCCTTGGTTGCAAATACTATTCTGTTAACGGTGAGCGGAAAAATATCAGAACATGCAGTTCTGAAAACGCTTGGTTATACTAAACTATGGATCGGATGGTTGGTTTTGGCAGAAAGTATATATCTATCATTTTTTGGAGGAATTGCAGGGATTTTTTCCGCCTTTTGTTTTCTTCATTTTAATAGTTTTTCCATTGGTAATGAAGGTTTGGTTTTGGCATTTGTACCCACCCAAGAAGTTCTTTTAGGAGGAGTAATCGCCACTATTGCACTAGGATTACTATCTGGAATCTACCCAGCATGGAGAGCGGGTGGAAATTCAATTAGTGATAGCCTTAGAGCCAGATGATCTAGTCATATGATTCCACTTTCTTACTGCTTACGAAACCTTCTTCGCAGACCTGGTCAGTCTCTTCAACTCATTACAGGAACATGCATGGTGGTTATTTTGATAATGACTGCTGCTTCAGTAAACAATGCCATGAAGAAAACCCTTGGAAATACTGGCGATCCCCTCAACACCATTTTACTCGGTGCAGGCAGCGAAGAAAGTGTTGAAAGAAGCGAGGTAAAAAAAGGGGTGGAAGATATAATCGCTTCATCTATTTCTGGAATTCGCCATGTAATGGGGAAGCCTTCGGTATCCCCTGAGGTACACTTCAACGGTTTATTGAGTACGCCCGATGGAACAAGTTCACAAGGTTTGATCCGAGGGGTACAGCATCAAGCACTCTGGGTGCATCAAGATGTCCGAATTGTAAGGGGTAGATTCCCTAGAGCAGGGGAGGTAATGCTTGGTAAGCTTGCACCGCAAAAGCTTGGATTAAACGCTTCTGAGTTAGAGGTTGGTAAAACATTAATATTTAATAACGAAAAATTAAAGATATCGGGAATATTTGACGCAATAGGTACGGTGATGGAAGCAGAAGCCTGGGTACCTTTGCAAGACCTGATGACTTACATTCAAAGAGACAATTTTTCTTGCGTTGTTGTAAGCGTAAAGGATGCGAGTAGTTTTGGTGACCTTGATGCTTTTGCAAAAAGAAGATTAGATTTAGAGTTAGTTGCTATCCAAGAGTCAGATTATTATTCTAAGTTATCAACTTTTTATGCACCGATTCGATGGATGGCTTGGATTTGTGCAATTCTACTTTCTGTTGCCGCTTTATTTGGAGGACTGAATGCGCTTTTCGCTGCTTTTTCTTCTAGGGTCAGGGAATTTGGTGCGATGCAAGCAATCGGATTTAATCGATGGAAAATTTTGCTTAGCTTGGTACAAGAATCTTGTTTTTCGAGCATTATTGGCTCCCTTTTGGCTTTTATTGTTGTTGCGGGAACACTAGATAATACTGCCGTTCCCTTTTCGATCGGAGTCTTTTTATTGGATTATAATCAACCTGTTTTGAATGTAGGTGTAACAACCTGCCTTTTTCTTGGAGTTATTGGGGGACTCCCACCCGCATGGAGTTGTTTAAAACCCTCATTAACCGAAACATTACGCTCCTCCTAATAAATATTAAATGTATGAAAATAAATAATTACTGTACTTATAGTGTGCTCACTTTTTTAATGTGCATACTTTATGGATGTGAGAATTCAAATGAGTATGCGGATTTAAAAGATAAGGTTAATTCCGAAAAATTAAGCTCTATCAGAATGGCGGAATTACCAGCCAATCTACTAACGACCGATGATCTCGGTACAGCCATTTCTGTTCTTGAAGCAAGGAAGCAAAATGAGGTTACGAAAAAATTAATAATCGAAGGATTTATAGGGGGCAGAAAAGAGCCTTTTGCATCCAACCGAGCCAGCTTTATCCTTGGCGATCACTCCATTCAAACATGCGATAAAATTCCGGGAGATTATTGCCCAACTCCCTGGGACGCCTGCTGCGAGGATAGAAAAAAAATACTAGAAGGTACTTTAAGTGTCCAATTATTAGACCAGAATTCATCTTTAATTAAAGGAAACCTAAATGGGGTAGGGCAACTTAGACCCGGTTTAAAAATAAAGATCGCTGGAACAGTTGATTCAAAGTCATTGCCAAATTCAATGCTGTTCAATGCTCTACAAATACAAGCTTTGTGAGATTTTAATTACATCTAGGATTGAAACTTTTTTTCCATTTTATAGTACTGTTATTCATCGCTGGTTGCGTAAGTGATCAAGCATCTCTGATTAACATAAGCAAAGAGAATTATTTGCCTAAGGATCAGTTATTTTCTACTGATTATAATGACCCAAATAATACATATTCTTTATATTTTCAAACTTTGTCATTAAATGATAATCTTTTTAGAATTATAGATTTAGCACTGAAAGAAAATCCTCTATGGCAGTCAAAATTAGCCAAAGTTGAATATGTAAGAGCAAAGTCTGGCTATTTAACAGACGAGTCCAGTTTGAAATTAAACAGCTCAGTTGGGTTAATGAGCGGAAAAGAAAATTCTCGAGAATCGGGTTTTAAGACCCAAAGTGTTCCAGACTATCAAACAAATGCAAGACTTGGATGGGAAATAGATATTTTAGGTAAATGGTCGGAATATAAAAAAGAGTCAGTAGAAACGGTTAATGCCGCAGTTTATTTTAAAGAAGGTGCACAACTCTCATTTGTATATGATATCGCAAAATTATGGTATCAATACCTGTACCTAATTGAGGATTTATCCAAGATTGAAGAGCAGATCAGAAATCACCACGAATTTCATATTCTTCATATACACAGCTATCATGCAGGTCTAGATGATAATGAAAGTCTCATTATCATGGAGAATGAAATCAAGTATCTCGCCCTAGAACATATTGAAAAGAAAAAGGAATTGTCTATTTGTAGAACCGCACTGCAAACCATGCTGGGTAATTCTCTCTCACCCGAAATACCATATCAGGTACTCTTCTCAAAAGAGCCCATTCCGGAATCGCCCAGAAAATTACCAAGCACTGCCCTTAAAGGCAGGCCAGACATTATGGAAATGCAATCTAAACTCATTGCTCAAATCCACCGTGCTAAAGCATCACAACTAAATCTATATCCGTCATTAAGTCTTAACCTCAATGCAGTTGGTATGACAGGCGATCTTTCCAGCCCTTTCAACCAATGGAAACTTTCTGGAGGACCAATACTCGATATCCCACTATGGAATCCAAGAAGGATGACTCAGTTAAGGACTGAAAGGGCTAAGTTAAAGTTATTAGAGTTGGAGTGGAAATCAACAATTCTTAATGCAGTAAAAGATATTGAAACATCCTTAATATCCTACAATTCAACGATTGAAAACTGGGGTATATCAAATAATATATCAACCGAATATACAAAATTAGTTACTCTAAATAAACAAAAATATAATGTTGGGATTTTGTCAAAAATAGATCTATTAAAAAGTATTAATGTAAATATAACAATGATTCGAAAAGCTAGTGCAGTTAAGCTTTCATGTTTCTACACATTTTTAGATCTTTCCAAAAACCTAGGGATAAACTGGGCAAACAATTAACCGTACAATTTATACTGATATGAAAAAATACTTTTCTGGTTTATGTATTTTAAATAACTGTAAATATCCCATTACTTGCAAATGGAACAATAAATGTATGCAAAAGGAGCTTAGTAAAGATAAGCGTAACAAAACCAAAAATATTACACTTAAAAAAAGTCAATCTCAGAAATGAGGATGCCTAAGGCTAATTGGTTGGTCGAGTATCTCTTTCAAAATGAATGCCTGACGAAGTGATTTATCTGATTTTAATGCCTCTTCTAGAAGCAAGTTTCGAGATGACTGCGATGAGCTGCTTTCGCTATGTTTGAACGATTGTAAATATGTTTTGCTTAATGCTGGTTCGGGCAGATTGTTTGGAGGAAGTATCGAATCCCGATTAAGGTCATCATCATGATAGGTATCTTCAGTAATTTCAAATGACTGTCTTTCTTTTGGTTCGCTGCCTGCCCCAGTTACCTTTTTAAGCAGATCATCTAAAGTTTTTTCTTCATAATCCTCTTCATCTAACTGCTCAGTCGATTGAGATGGTTGGGAACTTTTAGGTTTTCTTTTTTTTGCCCTTCCCTCTAAAACTTTACCCACAAAGGAAGCAATTAAGAGACCTACAATAAACAAAGTATCAAAGGGAATATCAGGCATAGTAGAATTTAGTGGTTTTATTTTTTATTTTTCGCCAGATATACTCTCACGCATATCCGTGTCTGCCTGAATATTTCTCATCTTGTAATAATCCATAATCCCCAGATTCCCGCTCCGAAAAGCCTCGGCCATTGCGAGTGGTATTTGAGCTTCTGCCTCGACCAACTTCGCTTGCATCTCCTGAACTTTTGCTTTGTTCTCCTGTTCAAGGGCAACCGCTGCTGCTCTTCTAATTTCTGCCTGTGCTTGAGCTACTTCTTTATCCGCCGCCGCTTGGGAAGACCTTAAAGCAGCCCCTCGATTCTCTCCTAAGTCTACATCCGCAATGTCGATGGAGAGTATTTCAAATGCCGTGCCTTGATCAAGCCCTCGGTTTAAAACCTGCTGTGTTATTTGGTTGGGGTTTTCTAATACCACCTTGTAGTTTTCTGAAGAGCCAATTGTTGAAACAATGCTTTCACCAACCCTCGCAATGACTGTCTCTTCTTGGGCACTACCGACATAACGATCCAGATTGCTTCTTACGGTGACTCGTACCCTCACCTTGACTTGAATTCCGTCCTTGGCAACACCGTCTATTGTTTCTCGAGTGTCAATTTTGCAGTCGATTACTTTGGGGTTAATCGATGTTCTCACCGCCTCAAGAACGGATTTACTAGTGCCCCGAGTCGCCAAATCTATAGCACAAGCCCTGTCCCAGGAAAGCTCAATTTTTGCCTTGGATGCGGCGATGAGAGCCTGGACCGTTTGAACAACATTTCCTTCCGCAAGGTAGTGAGCCTCAAGCTGATCGGTATCTAAGGGAATGTTTGCCTTCACCGCAGTTATCCGGGCATCAACAATTAAGCCAACTGGAACACCCCTCAATCTCATTGCCAAAAGGGTTGCAAAGCTTACTGGAGCTCGTGAAAGAAATGCCTTCAGCCAGGTACTGAAAAATGACATTATGATAAGAGAAAAGACGAGGCCTACAATTATTAGGACGGCGATGATTACCCAAGAAATTATGTCGTTCATTGAATTATATTATTGGAATTGGTTTGCGAATCATTACACAAATTTAAACAGGCTTAACAATCAAGCGAAAGGCATCAACTTTAGTAATTTCTACCTTTGTACCTTTGCAAATATAACCGGCTTGGCAAAAGGAATCGTAGGTGTTTGATTTTATTTTAACAAGTCCCTCAGGATGATGGTCGGTCACTGTAATTCCAGTTTTTCCGACCAAATCGCTTAATTCTTCATTATTTATCGTTTTTCCACTTGTTGCATGGACAAACATTTTTTTCCCGAATTTGCTCCCTGAAAGCCATTTGAACTGAATAAAAACCAATATAACTCCCCCCAGTCCACCCATCAAAAAAACAATGGACGGAATGATCCAGCCACCATATTCGATATGTGCAAAGTACGCAGATGCTAATAAACTCAGAAAGCCCAAAAGGCCCAGTATTCCCCCAGGTACAATTGCTTCAAGAGCAATTAGGATATAACCAATCAAAAGAGCTGATATTATTTTGGTCATCTCTTAGGAAGCCTCTTTTTCTACCAATAGTTCATAACCTGACTTTTTAATAACCTTTACGGTTTCTCCTTTTTCGATTTTTCCGATCGAAGAACGAGCTTCGTAGGTTTTGCCATTAATCTCAACCTTTCCGACTGGATATAATTCAGTCAAGGTAACGCCACTCTGGTTAATGTCCACATTCCAGTCATTGGAGAAATTTCCTCCACTAGATGTTTGTAATATCATGGATTTAGCAATTGGGGTCTTCGCAATTATCTTCATTGCCAGAAAGCCCAAGCCAAAAGCCATGGCAAGGGATTGTGCTAATTCTAAGAGCGGGACACGGAAACTGGCAATGGACCAATCAATTTCTTGCCCCGGCCATATATCAATCATTGCCCAGAGTAAGGATCCCAGCATTAGCACCAATCCCAGCACCGCAGGAAGGAACAAACCCGGTGCCAAAAAGATTTCCAACAAGACTAAGCAAAACCCAATAAGAAAAAGCAGTATTTCCTCCTGTCCAGCCAAGCCTGCCACATACTTAGAGCCAAAAAATACAAGTATAAATCCAATGCCCAGGATACCAAATACCCCAAAACCTGGTGTCTTAAATTCAATGAATAATAATACCAACCCGACGCTCAGTAAGAGCGGTGCGATACCATTTAACCATAAGCCAATTTCTTCTGCCCAATTAATCTCCATTCTAATGATGCGATAACTCTCTTTTCCCCATCTTTGATCAAGCATACCTTCTATGTTTTCGAAGACGCCTATACCTAAAAGTGGTTCTGGGGGCTCCCCGTAAGTTTTAACCGCCTCTTCGCCTGTTAGCGTTAGCAGTTCTCCGGGATTCTTGATTAAGGATCCATCTGCAGCCTTTAGGGGCTCTCCCTCAATAATCAAACTGGTATTCGCATCCATCATTGCTGCCATAACCAGCGAGCGATACTTGTAGGGGGTAGAGAAGTTACGAATCTTTGCTTTAAGGTATGAATTGATCTTTCTTTTCATCGAGGGGTCAATTTCTCCTCCCCCGCCACTAACTGCCTCGGCAGCCCCAATTTGAGAGAACGGAGCAAATGCAATTTCCTGAGTCGCTATGGCAATGTAAGCCCCTGCGGAAATAGCCTCTTTATTCACATAAGTAAGGACCTTACCACCCCAAGATTCAGCCGAGTCCAAGATTTCCTGCATAATCTCCAAAGTAACTCCAAGCTCTCCTCCAGGAGTATCCATATCCAGAATGATTAAATCAACTTCAGTAGAGATTGCCTGCTTCATCCCACGCCTTAAGATGTCGAGAATTGGAGGCCCAATTTGATCACGGACTGGGATGACATATGCTATCTTCCCTTTTTCATTTTCGGGAAGGGCTAGGCCGTCATCCATGCTTGCATTTCTTTCGTTCTGATCGGCGTACAAAGGGAACAGAAAGAAGGAGCAAAAAGCTAAGCTGATATTGATAAAAATCCTAATGATCATGACTATTCTACATATCTTGATGTTTGAATTACATTGCGCAAACAGGAAAGAAAGTGCAGTTCAATAATAATCTTGGAAGCGATCAATTATCAAAATATGGAAATTAAGAGATGGGATGTTGGCCCATCCACTTTTCTTGTACTCCCAGAAAAAGGTGCCCGTTTGTTAAATTGGCATGTAAATATGGGAGATGGCTCTGTTAGGGATGTTATCTATTGGCCAGAGTCTATCGAAAATCAGGACCTTAGCCTGGTCCATGGTGGAATTCCCATTCTTTTTCCATTTTGTGGATCCTGTTTCCATCAAGGCAAGAAGGGATTCTGGCGCGCCAAAGATGGGAATTCATATGAAATGCCTCAACATGGCTTTGCTAAAGATGCATCTTTTCGCATTCGCTCCATTGATCGATCAGGGTTTGAAGTGGAAATGGTTCATGAGGACTCAAACAAGTTGTTCTATCCATACGATTATACATTCACAGTAATTTATCACTTTTTGGAATTATCACTTCAAATAAGCCTCGTCTTAGAAAACGAAGGAAGAACTCCTATTCCTTGGTCAGCAGGTCTTCATCCCTATTTTCAAGTTCCTTGGCGCAAAGATTTAACCCCAAAAGACCACTTGCTACATGTTGCCGCAAAAAAATCTTTTCAATATCAAGAAGGTGAAGATTTCCTGCAAAATGCCCAAAATAATTATCCCATATCCTTGGACGACGATAAGCTAATTAACCGAATCCATTATCAACTTGATTCTCCTGAGGCTGAGTTATCCCTCTTAAATGGGGAAGAAACTATACGTTTAAGTGAAGCAAGTTGGAGTGGAAAAGGCTCTCGGTTAACTTATGTGTCTTGGACAAAACAAGGGAGTTCATTCTATTGCTTAGAGCCTTGGATGTCCCCACCTAATGCTCCGGAAAATAATACGGTGCAATATGTTTCACCGGGAGCTCGTGAAGAATTTACTATCGAGATCGAGTTGGCTTAACTCCATTTAACCCTTGGAGACTTCCCGTAAAACATCGTCCCAAAATCTCATTCTTGATACGACGCTTTTTTCTGCAGCCAAATTGGCTTCTTGTAACTTCGTTGCATCTCCGTCTATCAAAGAATTTAAAAGGTTTTCTGCCATCGGTCCGTGTTGCTCGCCGTCCAGATGAGCATGACGCTCCAGGTAGTAATAAAAAAGGGGAGCCTGCGTATTGGTTATTTGGCTATTTTCCAATATTCTTAAAAACATAACCGGCACTAAATTTTCTCTTCCATAAGCGAAAGAAGATGCGATTTCGTGGACTTTTCCAAACTGAATGGTTTGAAAAGTGGAGCCCATGAATTGCTTTGCCGACAAGGGCACACTTTCAGCCTGAAGGGCCACATCCAAACCCCTTAATCGAACGAGATCTAAAAAGTGCTCAATCGCAAAAGTGGAAGCATTCACTTCCCTCATAGAGTTTAAATAAATTTCAAAATGACTCGCATATTCATTGGGAGTTCCGGGTCTGGCTAAATCAGACTCCTCCTCTAATACAATTTCGTTAATGAAGCGAACAGCTTGAGGATTTCGACTAGGTAACCAAGGGCAACCATGGGGGGCTAATTTTTCCTGTAACGCCTTGAGCAATGACATAAAATCCCAAACGGCAAAAACATGGTGCTCCATAAAGATTCTGAGCTGTTCAAGCGTATTTAAGGAAGTAAAAATATCATGACCCTGAATAACTTCACCAAAGTCATTTTTCAATGTTTGTGCCATGCTTTACATCAAGCAACTTTCAGCTGAGTTCGCAAATTTGTTCGAGATTAAAACAGATAATCTTTTAAAGACAATTGACTGAATAACATTTAAAATGGCGCTCCCGCTGGGAGTCGAACCCAGATCTTCGGTTCCGGAGACCAATGTTCTATCCATTGAACTACAGGAGCGTTGATTAATACTAAAATAAACAGAATTACTTTAAAGAGAAAGGTTCAAATAGTTAGAAGCTGAATTAACAAATTTGACCAGAGAGCCAAAATATTTGGGAATAAGACCATGAACAGCCATGAAATAGATTACGAACTACTAGGGGATGATATGCAAATCGTTGAGATTGAATTAGATCCGGGAGAAACAGTTATCGCAGAAGCCGGTGCCATGAATTACATGGAGGAAAATATTACATTCGAAGCCAAAATGGGAGACGGTTCACAGCCCAATCAGGGTGTTTTTGGCAAATTACTAGATGTTGGTAAGCGTGCGTTGACCGGGGAATCAATCTTTATGACTCATTTCACTAATCAAGGAATGGATAAAAGGAGAGTAAGTTTCGCAGCTCCTTATCCAGGTAAGATAATTTGCATGGATCTAAAAGAGCATGACAACAATGTACTCTGCCAGAAGGATTCTTTTCTCTGTGCCGCCCTGGGGACAAAAGTTTCGATCGCATTCCAAAAAAAATTGGGAGCTGGTTTTTTTGGAGGGGAAGGTTTTATCCTTCAAAAGCTAACTGGCGATGGAAAGGCATTTGTTCACGCTGGTGGCACCGTTGTTCGTAAGCAACTTCAAGGAGAGACTTTGCGGGTGGATACTGGTTGCATAGTCGCCTTTGAGCAAAGTATAGATTACGACATACAGATGGCTGGTGGTTTAAAATCTATGATTTTTGGTGGGGAAGGGCTTTTTCTAGCTACCCTGAAGGGGCATGGTGCGGTATGGTTACAAAGTCTACCTTTTTCAAGACTTGCAGATCGTGTGCTTCAACATGCCCCAAGTAATGAAGGTAAAAGTCAAGGAGAGGGATCCTTGCTTGGAGGCTTTGGGCGTATACTGGACGGGGATTCCTAGGCTAAAAAATTTATGTTAGCCTTTCGGTGATTAAACCGAAGTTCATTCATTACACGGCCACAATGTTTTTAAATAATTTTCAAAAAGTGCTTACTTTTAATACGACCATGCTTGACACTTAAGCCACTTAATGAGAATGAGTCTCAGTATCAATAAGGACTATTTTTGTAAAAGCTGATGAAATCATATCTTATAACTACCCTTTGTTTATTCTGCCCATTGATGGTAAGTATAATCGATGCCCAAGCTCAAGAAGGATTGGAGTCAACAGACTACCTTTCTCCCTTCAATGTTATCGGTAGCAAAGAAGATATTCCCAATTTAGAAGGCACTGGCTCAGTGCTTGAGTCTGCTGAGCTAACGCCTTTTTTTCATACTGATGTAAATGAAATTTTGAGGGAAGTTCCAGGCGTTTATCTTCGCCCTGAAGAAGGATATGGCTTGTTTCCCAATATCAGTCTGCGTGGGGTAGATTCCCATCGATCCGCGAAGGTCACGATTTTGGAAGATGGCATTCCTTCTTCGCCATCCCCCTTTTCTGATCCAGCTGCTTATTATTCTCCAACCGCAGGAAGGATGTCTGGATTTGAAATTCTTAAGGGTTCAAGCCAAATGAAACACGGTCCCAATACAACTGGTGGGATCGTTAATTATTTATCCACTCCCATTCCTCAAAAACAAAAGTCTCATTTTCGGGCATCCTATGGGGAATATAACGAACGAATTGCTCATGCCTATTCTGGTGGCAAAACCGAATTGGGGTCGGGCAGATTGGGTTATTTGCTTGAAGTATTTGATCATCGGACCGACGGATTTAAATCGATCAATGCC
>CALKMX010000039.1 GCA_938091675.1 uncultured Opitutales bacterium | reverse complement strand
GTTTCAATCATCAATTTATCTGCACCTTGGAACCTTAGTGCATCCAGTAAATGGTCATTCTTGGGAAAGGTAATAATCCCGGTGAATGAAGCACGCCCTCCCCGCTCCATTAATTGTGAAATTTCATTTTTACCACCTGTAAAACAATGAAATACCACTTGTTCCCAATTTACTCCAGACCGGTCAATTTCTTCCACACTGTCTTTAAACGCAGAGCGCGAATGGACGATGACCGGACAATCCAGCTCACCGGCCAGTTTCAATTGATACCGGAAAGCTTCCTTCTGCCAAAAAACTATTTTTTCCGCCTCACCTTCATCCTTGGGCAACCGAAAATAATCAAGGCCGATTTCGCCCATTGCCACAGGGGATGTTTTCTTCGCCCAATAATCCTTGAGCCCAGTTAATTGCTCCAGCCAGTCATCATCCACATAACCTGGATGCAATCCGGCGGAATAATAAACTCTTCCGGGAAACTGCCGGGCAATCTCACAGTAATCTGACCAGTCCTCTGGGGATGTTCCCACGGTGACCATTTTTTTTACCCCGGCATCATCCGCTTTTTGCATGACAGACTCCAATTCCTGTTTCCGTAAAAAAGACTGCAGGTGACAATGTGTATCAAACCAAGACATCTACTCGACCAATACGAAAAGTTCTGCCATGATCGCGAATCAAATCCTTTCTTCTGAAGAAATCTTTTATCTCTTAAATCGATTGTACTATGGAAAATGTAATTATTTTAGGAACGGGATGTGCCGGTTTTACCGCAGGCATCTATACAGCCCGGGCAAACCTTAACCCCCTTATTCTTGAAGGTAAACAGCCTGGTGGCCAACTCACCACCACATCCGAGGTTGAAAATTTTCCCGGCTTTCCACAGGGCGTGGATGGGTATGACCTGATGGACAATTTACGCAAACAGGCAACCAAGTTTGGTGCCCGGGTGGAAAATGCATTTATTGACCGGGTTGACTTTTCCGGCGACCGGAAAATTCTTTTCTCCGGTGAAAAGTCCTACGAGGCAAAAGTGGTGATCATTGCTACCGGAGCTGCTCCTCGTTTGCTGGGGGTTCCCGGTGAGCAGGAAATGTATGGGGGCAAAGGAGTCACCACCTGTGCCACCTGCGATGGTGCCTTCTATCGCAATATGGATGTCGTGGTGGTGGGCGGGGGGGATTCTGCCTGTGAGGAAGCGTTATTCCTCACCCGTTTTTGCTCAAAGGTGACTTTGGTACACCGAAGAAATGAACTTCGTGCCTCCAAGATTATGGCCGACCGTACCTTAGCCCACGAAAAGATTGATGCGGTTTGGGACAGTGCGGTGGAAGAAATTGTACCCGGTGAAGACGGTAGGGTTCGGGCAATCAAAACCAAAAACTTAAAGAACGGAGATGTCCAAGAAATTTCCTGCAAGGGCGTCTTTATCGCAATTGGTCACCTGCCCAATACCCAGCCCTTTGAAGGTATTCTGGATTTGGACAGCAATGGATACCTTGTTCCGAGCAACGGAAGTATGGTGAAAACCAAAATTCCGGGCGTTTTTGTGGCCGGAGACTGTGCCGACCATGTGTACCGCCAAGCCATTACCGCTGCGGGCATGGGCTGCCAGTCTGCCATCGAAGCAGAGCGCTGGCTGGCAGAGAGCAACTGAACCAGAGTGTTTAAAAGCTAGCTCGGCCAATGAATCAATCGGGGGCAAGTGTTGCGGCTTACCTCTCTGATTCTGCGAAAAAATACCCGGATTTGCCCGCCTTGGTATCGGGTGCAAAAATTCCTGCTTTTGCCTCGCTCACTTTTGCTGAACTCGATCAAGCAGTCAATCAGGCGGCCAGGAAATTAATCCATGCAGGCATTGGCAAAGGCCACAAGTCCTTGCTCTTCGTCAACCCAGGGCCAGGTCTAATCATCTGGGCATTTGCCCTCTTCCGCATCGGGGCCATTCCTGTGGTTATTGATCCGGGCATGGGCATAAAATCTTTTTTGTCCTGCATTCAAAGAACCAGGCCGGAAGCCATGGTTGGTATCTCCCGTGCCTTTTGGATCAGCCGTTTCCTTCCCGGTTCGTTTCGGACCATTCGGTACCGCTATCTTGTACGAACAGAAAGTTTTGACGTTACATCAGAATCCAAAGTTTCATTACCCCAGGAACAAAACAGCCCGGATGATCTGGCTGCCATTGTTTTTACCTCTGGATCCACTGGTCCGCCCAAGGGTGTTCGTTACCTGCACCGTACTTTCGATGCTCAAATCCATGCTCTTCAATCGGTCTTTGGTATGAAACCTGGTGAGGTCGACCTGACCACCCTTCCTATTTTTGGTCTCTTCAATCCAGCTCTGGGTATCACTTCGGTGCTTCCTGAAATTGATCCGAGACACCCCGCACAGGCAGATCCGCAAAAACTTGTGGATGCTCTGCTAAGGTATGAGATTACCTCCGCGTTTGCATCCCCTGTTATCGGACAGAAAGTCGCCTCTGCCTGTGCCAAACAAAAGGTCTCACTCCCGGGGATGAATCGCTTCTTTCTCGCTGGTGCCCCGGTGGCACCCAGCTTGGTAAAAGAATTGAGTGCCTGCTTACCAAACGGTCAGATACTTGTTCCTTACGGGGCAACGGAAGCCCTTCCCGTTTCCTGGGCCGAAGGTGCCCACATTCAAGCATTTGAATCATCAATCTTATCTGGCCAGGGATCTTTTATCGGCAAGCCGGTTCCTGGTGCCGAGGTAAAAATCCTTCCAGTGGCAAAGGCCCCCCTTCCCGATTATCCACAGGACCATGAAAGCTTGAAACTCGGACAGGTCGGGGAAATTTGCGTAGCCGGAAAAATGGTAACCGCTGGGTATGATCGTATGCCCGGGGCTACCTGTGATGCCAGGTTTAAAATCGGAAAAGACGAGTTTCACCGGATGGGTGACCTCGGCTACTTCGATCAAGATAACAATTTACGGTTTCTTGGTCGCAAGGCTGAATTTGTTTACACCGCAAACGGACCTATTGAAACCGAAAGGTGCGAGCCAGCAATTAATCAACTTGGCTTTGTTAAAAAATGTGCCTTGATCGGGCTGGGGTCCACTGCCCCTCAGGAACCCTGCCTGGTCATTGAGCCTGACCGGCAAAAAATGCGCGAAATGGGGGAACTTGCACTGCGTAAAGAAATTCTGGAAACTTGTGACCGGTTGTTTTCTCAATTCAATATCCAGCGGGTATTTTTCGAAAAACAAATTCCTGTTGATGCCCGGCACAACGCCAAGATTCACCGGCTTGCCCTGTCCAAGAAATGGTCCCAGAGAGTTGCCCGCAAAGCAACTCTTGGAAAGCTGCCATGAAGATACTGGTCACTGGTGGGCTGGGCTTTGTTGGGCATCACCTGGTAGGTAAACTGGTTGCCGAGGGCCATGAGGTCCATGCTCTTGGCAGAACAGCAAACCCACCCAAGGAAAAACTCCTTCCAGGAATGCATTACCACTGCCATGATCTTTCCGCAGGTGTGGTTTCTGGAGAATGGTTTCGGGGGACCCATACGGTCTTTCATGTGGCCGCCAAAGCCGGTGTGGGGGGACGATACGAAGAATACAAAAGGGCAAACCTTTCCGCGACCGAACAATTGCTCCAAGCCTGCACCCAAAACGGAGTCGAAAGATTTATCTACACCAGCACCCCTAGTGTTGCTTTCTCCACAGCTCCGATCCGTGGGGGTGATGAATCGCTCCCCTACTCAAAGGAGGTCTTTTCTGCCTATGCTTCCACCAAGGCATTGGCCGAGCAGGCGGTTCTCTCTTTGCATGATCCAGCAGGCATGCGTACCCTTGCTCTTCGCCCACACTTAATTTGGGGCAGGGGCGATCCGCACCTTCTTCCCCGGGTCATTTCCCGACACCGTTGCGGAAAGTTAAAAATTGTGGGAGATGGGAAAAACCGTGTCGACCTGACCCATGTGGAAAATGTTGTCCATGCCCATCTTTGTGCTTTTCGTTCCATGGATGAGAATCCGGCACTCGGTGGCTCTGCCTATTTTATCGGCCAAAACGAACCCGTGCGGTTATGGGATTGGTTAAATGAAATTTTTTCCCGGGTTGGACTGCCCTCTTTGCAAAAGTCCGTTCCTTATCGAACCGCTTATCATCTTGGTCACATGATCGAAAAGACATGGAGCTTGTTTCATCTGCAAAGCGATCCGCCCATGACACGTTTTCTTGCCTGCCAACTCGCTCATGACCATTGGTTTTCCTCCGCTGCCGCCGAAAGGGATTTGGGGTACCGTCCAGTTATTACGATGGAGGAGGCGATGCAAAAAACTCTACCTTGGCTGCAGAATTTATAAGGGGGTAGCTTTGCTGATTCCTTAAGTTCTGTTATGCTCATAGAGCAAGCAAGCAACACTTACATTTAAATTGAGGGAACTGGCGGTTCCTTTCATGGGTATCCTGACCCATTCCATTTCTTGCTTTTTCCAATATTCTCCCAGACCCCATTTTTCACTTCCAAAAACAAATGCAAGTGCAGATGGGTCCTCTCTTACTCCAAATCCTTCCTGTGCGTGTGAACTGGTGGCAAGGATCCGTCTGCCCGAATTTTGTAACCACTCCATCACCTCTGCCTTGCTCCCCGAAATTACTGGGACAGATCCCATCAGACCGCGTGAGGAACGAACCACATTGGGATTAAAAAAATCAACTGTTGGATCCGAAAGGATCACCCCCTCGCCCCCAAAGGCTTCCACGCTACGCAAAATGGCACCCAGGTTTCCCGGCTTTTCCACTTCGTCCAATACCACAACCGGTCCGTTGCCCATCATCCCATGCGCCTCAAGTCCGAGATCCCAGGACCGCACCACCCCAATCATCCCATGACCGGCAGACCGATAGGATGCTTTTGCGTAAGCCTGCTTTGAAATTTCAATCGTTTCGACACCCTTACTCTCGAATTCATCCAACCATTTGTGCTCTTCCCGCTCCTTCTCAATATCGCAGGAAAAATAGACCTCCTCCACCGTCCGCCCTGCCCGGGCCAAGGTTAACAGATCTTCCGCACCTTCGACAAAAAACCGGCCCCGTTCCTTACGGTGACGGGGGGATTCCCGCAATTTTACCAACTGTTTAACCCGGGGGTTGGCTGGGCTCTCTATTATGACATTCATCAATCTTTAAGAAAAAGGGTTTTGCCGATCGAGGGCGAGCCCGTTACGAAGCAAAGTGCATGAATCGACAGCCAAAAGGTTTTCTTCCCAACCCCTACCCCTATCACCATGAACTGGAATTGGATATTTCGGATATCACTAACCTCGGGATTGGGATCGGAAGGGATGACGGCTGGGTAATCCAGGTTCCATACTGCTGGCCCGGTGAACGCATCCGGGCAAGAATCTACCAAAATCACACCAGCTATTCCCAGGCAGATCTCATCGAAGTGATCAACCCATCGCCCGACCGTACCGAACCGGTTTGCCCGCTCTATGGGAGTTGCGGTGGTTGCCAGTACCAAGGGGCCACCTATGAGGCTCAGTTAAAATGGAAACGTCAGCAGGTGGAAAACTCCCTGGTCCGCCTTGGTGGTGTATCCGTCCCGGTCAATCCCGTGATTCCCTCGCCCAAGCCTTTTGGATATCGTTCGAAACTTACACCCCATTATCAGGGCGGAAGGGATGGCGAAACCCTTACCATCGGATTCCTGCGTCAGGGCTCACGAAAAGCCCTGGTGGATGTCGCCCAATGTCCCATCGCAACCGAGGGTATAAATGAGGCATTACCAGCGGCTAGAGATGAGCTGAGGGACCGGCCCAAAAAGAAAAAAGGGGGAACCCTGCTTCTGCGGGAAGTGCTCGAAGGGGTAGTGTCCGACCCCAAGCAACTGGTCAGCGAAAATGTGGGCGGTTTGATCTTTCATTTCAAGGCGGGGGAATTTTTCCAAAACAATCCATACATCCTGCCAAAATTAGTGGAATATGTGATCTCTCAGGCAGACGCAGAAGAAAACTCCCTTTTGGTCGATGCGTATTGCGGAGGTGGCCTATTCGGACTTAGTGCGGCATCCCGTTTCTCGAAGGTCGTGGGGATAGAAATTAGCCGGGAGGGATTTGAGGGTGCCCGCACCAATGCCCGGATCAACCGGATAGAAAATGCCGAGTTTTTTCTGGGAGACGCCAGTTCAATCTTCCAGGAGATCCAGGGCTTCACTGAATCTGCCGCCTTAATTGTGGACCCCCCCAGGCGGGGTTGCGATCCGGACTTCCTCCGGCAGGCAATCGAATTCGCTCCCCGCCGGATTGTTTATGTTTCCTGTGAACCTGCCACGCAGGCCAGGGATGCCCAGGTTCTACTTGAGGCTGGCTACCAAGCGGTCGCCTCGCAACCTTTTGATTTATTTCCCCAGACCAGGCATGTGGAAAATGTGCTTACCCTGGTCCGATAATTTAAAATTTCAGGAACTTTTTCTGTCCCTGGTCCAGCTCAGGGAATTGAACATCTTCACCAGTTGGACGCGTTGCACATTCCAGTCATTTGGCCATTCGGTCGGGGTAATTGACTCTCCCAAGTCTCGGGTGATTCGTTCCAAAAATTCCTTTTCCATTTGCCCGTAATCCAGCCCGGGCCATTCCCCGAGATTCAGGGTTCCCTGAATTAAGACCCCCGCCCGGGTGCGCTTCATCGCCGCACCCCCAAGCTTCTTTCCTCCCGCCCCGTCCATCAGGTCACGCCCGACCGGTTCCTTAAAACAATCTCCCGGGATGCCCCCTTTTGCTTTTGCCGGACACGGCATCAAAACATTGGGGATACCTTGTTCACTCAGTGCTTCCCCCCACCTTTGATGAATAAGTCCGTAAAATTCCATCGATGGGATTTGCTCACCTTTGCTGCCCTTGGGGAGAATCATGCAATAAGTCAAATCTGCTCCGTGCCGAACAATTCCCCCGCCAGTTGGCCTGCGGATTAAGTTGCCCAGCCTCTGCCCGGTTTCCTTTTCCACCCAGCCTGCATTCTGCCCATAGCCAAAGGTAATTTGGGGCTTTGCCCATCCGTACCTTCTAAATATGGGACCTCCCCAATCCTGGCACTTTTCCAGAAGCTGCATATCGGTGGCCATATTTTCTGCACCCGTTTCCCTGCGGAAGGATAAATGAAAAAGGCTCATGCTAGAGACGTGGATGGTAACAGCCTGGATAATCCACATGTTTGCGGTACCAGTCATAAAGTTCCAGCGGAAGGTGCATCTCCTCCAATTGCTCATCTATCGTAGCAGGCACTGTCTTTACCTTGCTGATCAGGGGGGCCAACTCAAAGGTTAAGCGAGCCGGGCGGGCACCCACCCGTTCCATAGATTGTTCCAGGGTGGTCGGTTTGAGGCGTTCTTCGCTAAATCCAAACCTCTGCAGAATTCTCCTGCCTAATTCGTAGCGTGAAACCTCCTCCTTGCCCGCCCAGTGAAAAAGACCATTGAGGTTGGGCCGCTCAATTAATTCTACGATCAACTGAGCCACATTTTCGGCCGAACTGGTCTGCCTGTATTCATCAGTAAACAATTCAGGCGTTTGCCCATTTGCAAGAGCCGAGAGTATTCTTTCATGGGGGCTCCGGTTCCCCCTGGGGCTGTTTCCATTGAGCAGAGTGATGCGCAGGACCACCACATTCTGTTCTGCGGACTGAAGCACTTGTTTCTCGGCATCTAATTTTTGCCTCCCATATTCGCTCAATGGGTTGGTCGGATCGGTGGACCGGTAGGGGGATGACATTCCGTCAAAAACCATATCGGTCGATATATGGACATGTCTTGCCCCAAGGTGGGCGGAGACCTCAGCCAGCCTTCTGGCAGATTCCACATTGATCAAGCGGGCAAACTTTGGGTCCTGGGCGACCGTGTCTGGCGAGGATATCGCGGCACAATGGATCAGGGCATCCGGCCATTGGTCAAAGAGTTCCCGAATGACGGGGTCAAATTCATCGAGGGGTAAAGGGCTGGCTCTAAATCTGCCCTTTGGCTCCTCCCAGCCCCGGTTGGCATAAGCGATTAGTTTGTGCCCACGGGCAAGCACTTCCCGGCATACTGCCGATCCTAATAGACCCGATGCTCCTGTGACCGCAATTTTCAATTTTTCCCAGATTAAATCATTCTTTAAAAGTCACAACCCGAGAAGTAAAAAGCTTCGCTCCCTCCCGCTTTGTTTCCTTGCTTGCATGAGGGGTTTTGAGTCGATAAATAAATAAGGTTTTAATGAACTTATCCCAACTTGCGAACCCTCGCATTCTGGACCAACCTGTCTACGAACCTGGCAAACCTATCGAAGAGGTTGCCCGGGAGCATGGTCTTCAGCCTGATCAAATTTGTAAGCTCGCCTCCAATGAGAACCCCTGGGGAGCATCGGAGCAGGCCAAAGACGCCGCCCGCCAGGCGATCGATAAAGTACACCTTTACCCCGACGGCTCGGCTCATCCATTGATCAAACGCTTGGCGGCTCACCATCACCTCAACCAAGATCAGTTCGTCCTGGGCAACGGCTCCAATGAAATCATAGAACTGCTCGGTCATGTTTTTTTAGAGCCGGGGGATGAGGTCGTTTGCGGACAGTTTGCTTTTGTTGTGTACAAATTAGTCGCCTTGCTGATGGGGGCAAAACCGGTGGAGGTGGAGATGCCCTTACTGGGCCATGACCTTCAGCTGATGAGGCAAGCCATTACCGAACGCACCAAGCTCGTCTTTCTGCCCAGTCCAAACAACCCAACCGGTACTGCCAACACCGCAGAGGAAATTTGTGCGTTTGTCCGCTCTCTTCCCGAACATGTGATCTTCTGCTTCGATGAAGCTTATGCGGAATACCTGGACAATCCTCCGGACATGCGTCCTTTGATCGCAGAAGGCAGAAAGATCATCTGCTTAAGAACCTTTTCAAAGATTCACGGCTTGGCCGCCTTGCGCATCGGGTACGGTTATGGATCGCCCGAAATGATCCACCTGCTCCAGCAGGCACGACAACCGTTTAATGTCAACGCGGTGGCCCAGGCTGCCGCGATCGGTGCACTCACGGACAATGCCTGGGTATCAGAATGCAGAAAGCGCAACCGGGACGGCCTGCAACAACTGGTCAACGGTCTGGAACGGCTCGGGGTTGAATATATCCCCAGCCATGCAAATTTTATTCTGACCAAACCGGGCGATGGAAGATCTCTGTTTTTTGCCCTTCAAAAGGAAGGAATTATCACCCGGGCACTCGGTCCTTCCCTTGCTGACTACCTTCGCATATCGGTTGGCACCGAGGAAGAAAATATCCGCCTTCTGGCCGCTCTCGAACAATCGCTTGCGGTTCACAGGGTGTAATTATGACAATTGTAAACCACCTTCTCTCTTCTTCCATCACCCTGCTGGTCCTCTGGCTCATTTGTTTGGTAACCGGGTTGTATCTGGGAGTATTCCGGGCAATGATCGATCGTATCCGGGCAGGAATATCGACTCCGCCTGGTGAAGATTCCAAGTCCGGCAAATTACTGGACTCCATCCTCAGCGAGCCAAATCATGCCCGCCCCCTTCATGTGGAGGCTGCCCTGCTTTCAGCACTGCAATTATTTTTTGGTTTCTTTTTCCTGCTCTCCATATGGAAGAACGTGGATCCCTTCCTTGGCGTTGCCGCATCTTTTGCTTTGGCGTTCCTTGGGGAACGCTTGCTTTCCGGTGCGATCCCTAAAGTTTTCGCATCCACCAGTAAATATCATGTTCATTTGGCAATCGGATATCCCTTCGCCCTGATCGCACGCCTGCTCACTTGGCCTTTTTCTTTTCTGCTCTCATCCCTGGAATCCGCTTTTTCCAATTCCGGGCAGAACGGGGAGGATGGCGATGTACAGGAAAATGAAGTGGCGGACCATATCCGCACCCTCTCCCGTGAGGGGTCAAACCTCGACCCTGACATTGCAGAGATTGTAGGGAATACCCTAGAGATGGGCCTTTTAAAGGTTCAGGATATTATGGTATCCCGCAAACAGGTAGAAATTCTGGATGTAGCGGACGGCCTGGAGAAAAACCTCGAAATTGCCCGTACTTGCGGGCATACCCGGCTGCCCCTGTGCGAAGGGGATCTGGATCACTGCCTTGGTATCATCCACGTAAAAAATGCATTCCGTCTGTTGGGTAATGATCAGGGCAAACTTTCCCTGCGCTCAATCACCAGGGCACCTGCCCGGGTATCCGCTGAGGACCCCCTCCCCCTTGCCCTCCGCAAGATGATGAAGTGGAAGGTTCATATGGCCCTGGTCGGGGATGAGTTTGGTGGTATCGACGGGGTAATCACTTTGGAAGATATTCTGGAAGAAGTGGTGGGCGAAATTCAGGATGAATTTGATGCCGATGAGTCAGACATCGAAAGACTCAATGAAGATTGCTGGAAAATTTCCGGCCTCACTCCCCTGCATGAATTGCCCGAGGAACTGGGCATCGATGAAGAGGAGGAAGAGGTGACCAGCTTTGGCGGCTTGATCACTCAGGAATTTGGTAAAATTCCTGAAGCCCAAGAAACCCTAAGGTTAAGAAATTTGGAGGTTACCATCCTGGAAGCGGATGAAACCAGAATCGGGCTGGCCGAAGTCCGGCTGGTTCATGCAGATGAGGAAAGCCCAGCTGCCTAAGCTTCTGCTTTACCTGGCTTGGATCAATTAATCCCTAGGGAAGAGTATCATTTTTTGGCCAAGCTCAACCCTGGCCAACCGTTCTCCCCAATCCAGTCTGCCTGACCATATTTCCGCAGGTTCCTGCCCTAGGCACTGGCAGATTTTGGCATGGGTCCCGGGCATTACCGGAGCGAGTAATTCATTGGCCAGGCGCAGGCCTTCCAGCATGGTAGCCAAACTTGTGGCCAAGGCTTTTTGATCCTGGGCTGTATCCGACTTGGCCAACTTCCAGGGTGCCCGCTCATCGGCATATTTGTTGATCGCACGGACAAACCCAACGGTTTCCTCCAGTCCTAGCTGGAACTGAAAAGAATTAAAGTGTTCCAATGTTTTGGAGCACGCCTCATTCCAGCGGGTCTGCAGGTTCTTTTCCAGATCCTCTTGCAGTTCCTGCTCCGGGGCAATTCCATCAAAGTACTGGTGGCACATGTGAATCAAGCGGCTGACCAGGTTGCCAAGATCATTGCCCAGCTCTCCTTTATACCGAGAGGAAAACCGTTCCAGGGAAAATTCTGCATCCTGACCAACTGTCATTTCCCGCATTACAAAAAAGCGAAACGCATCCGCACCATACTGGTCTGCCAGGGCGAGCGGGCTGACCGTTTCTCCTGTGCTTTTCGACATTTTTGCCCCGGAAGTCGTCCACCATCCATGGGCCAGAATTTGCCTGGGTAGAGCAAGGTTGGATGCCTGGAGCATGATGGGCCAATAAACGGCATGAGGAGGGGCTAGGATGTCTTTGCCAATCACGTGCACATCAGCTGGCCAATTCTCTTCAAATTCATCTGTGCCATACCCTGCAGCAGTCACATAATTTACCAGCGCATCAAACCATACATAGGTTACATATTCCGGATCAAAGGGAAGCGGGATGCCCCAGGAAAGGCGTTCGGCAGGCCGGGAAATACACAGGTCATTTAAAGGCTCTTTGAGGAATTCCAGTACCTGTGATTTTCTGAACTCTGGCAGAATAAAACCTTCGGTGTTTTGGATATGTTCGATCAACCACTCCTGGTACTTGCTTAATTTGAAGAAATAATTTTTTTCCCGGATCCGGGTGACTTCACCAAAAATCTCGGGCCATTCCCCATCCACTTTGTCTTTCTCCTGTAGAAATTGTTCCGCCCGGGTGGAGTAAAATCCTTCATAGTCGTCCTGATAAATATCCCCAGCATCATATAAATTTTGCAAGAGTTCGCAGACCACCCTTTTGTGCCGATCCTCTGTCGTGCGGATGTAATCATCATGTGAAATGCCCAGTTTTTGGAGCATCTCTTTAAATTCCTCGGCGATACGGTCGCACCTTGTCAGCGGGGCGATTCCTTCTGCCTCCGCTCCCTGCTGTACTTTTTGCCCATGCTCGTCCAGACCGGTAACGAATTTTGTTTTTGTCCCGCTTAAGCGTTTTGTCCTGGCAATTACATCTGCCAGGATTTTTTCGTAGGCATGTCCAAGGTGGGGCGATCCATTGGCATAATCAATCGCAGTGGTGAGGTAAAAGTTCTTCATAATCCAAATTTCTTATATCAATTATAATTCAAAGAACCACCCTATTCCCACTTTCCAAGGTTGACTTGAGGAGCACTTACGCGTTTATTTTTATTCAACAGAACAATTTGTTTTGTTTGGGTAATTAACTTATTCCCCTCTGTAACTTCCTCTCGATCTTACACAAAGATCGGATAATCCCTCTCACTCAGCATGAGCGAAAATGAACATACTGAGTCCAACACTCTTCAGGTCGAAGGTGTACTGGACATAACCGAGAATAAATCGGGCGTACTGCTTGACCCCGCACGCGGGGGCAAGACCAGCCCGAATGATCCGTTCCTCCCCAAGGAATTAATCCGTCGGTTCAAACTAAAGAGAGGTTCTTACATCCAGGCAGATGGGGTGCAGAACCCCAGCCGCCCAAGCCCAAAAGTTCGCTTCATTCACACCGTCGACGGGCTTGCCCTAAAAGACAGGAAGGCTCTTTTCCGTTTTGACCAGCTAACCACCATCCAGCCCAAAGAAAAGCTCAATTTGGAGTGTAAAGACGGGCGAATGACCACCCGGGTGCTTGATCTTTTCTGCCCGATTGGCAAGGGCCAGCGCAATTTGATTGTTGCCCCCCCACGGGCTGGCAAGACCACCATCCTGCATGACATTGCCAAAGGGATTGAGGAGAACCATCCAGATTGTCACCTCATGGTTCTTTTAGTCGATGAACGGCCGGAAGAAGTCACAGATTTTAAACGCACCGTACCGGCAGAAATTTTTGCCTCATCCAATGACGAAGAAGTGAAAAGTCATTTACGGATGGCTGAGCTTGCCATCGAGCGGGCCAAGCGCCTGGTCGAGAACAAAAAGGATGTGGTCTTACTGATGGATTCAATTACCCGGCTTTCCCGAGCTTACAATGCCGCATCCGGCAAGAGCGGACGCACCATGACCGGAGGTCTGGATGTGCGCGCTTTGGAAAAACCACGGCAAATCTTTTCCTCCGCCCGTAATTCCGAGGAGGCTGGATCCCTCACCATTGTGGCCACCGCCCTGGTGGAAACCGGTTCCAAAATGGACGAACTCATTTTTCAGGAATTCAAAGGTACCGGAAACAGCGAAATTGTGCTGGATCGCAAAATTGCCGAGCTCAGGCTGTGGCCCGCTCTCAACCTTGCTTCTTCCGGTACCCGCAAGGAAGAGGACCTGCTTGATCCCAAAGTCCTGGCCAAGACATCCTTCCTCCGTAGGGCCATGTCTCCGATGAAAGTGATCGATGCCACCGAGACCCTGCTCGAGCGCATGTCCAAAACCAAGAACAACCAAGAGTTTCTTGACCTCATTCATGTTGGATAACGCGTTGACATCCCCTTCCTTAAACCGCATTTTCTAACCTTTTAATTCCTTTTTCCACGCACCGGTAACTTCATGCAGAATTTTTCGAACCAATGCCTGGACCTGGCGAGGTCCCTACTTGGCAACAACCTAAAGCATTTAAACCCTGACGGCACCGTCACCCCAGCACCTGGAGAGTCCCCCCGTGCCGATGAGCCAGGCCATGCTGCCCTCGCCATTGGTGAGTTTTTCCGTGCCTCCGGAGAGGTAGAGCTGGAGGGTCACGATCTTTTTGATCTGTCCGCACGTTGCGTCACCCAACAGGCTTTCAATGAGGATTCGCATGAAAACGGTCTGGCCTATGCCGCTCTCGGGCTCCTCTCTTTTGGCGCATCCAGGGAGCGCAATGCAGTCTGGGAACGACTGACTGACCCGACCCGCGAGCAATTGGACAAGTCCCTGCTTGCCAAGAGCGATCACGAGGATCACTTCCAGGTATTCAATGTGGCCAAGTCAGTTGCCCGTTTCAGCTTTGGACTTACCAAGAAGGATGACACCGGCAAAGTGATCGACCGTTTTGTGGAGCGTATCGAAGCTCACGGCACCGGCGGCTTCTGTAACGATGACCCCAAGGGCACTCACGGCGTCTATGATTTGTACGGTCTTCTTTCTTTCATCTTTATCAGGCAGGCCTTGCAGCTACATGCCAATGTGCACTTAAAGGACCGCAAGTTGCCAAAACTGCGCACCTTTGCTGAGCGCTACCTCAAGCTCATTCCCGACCTTACCCGTCAGGATGGATTGGGCTGGTCTTACGGACGCTCCGTCGGGGCATATGGCCAGTTGCATTGTATCAGTCTTATCCTGCAGGCCATGCGGGACCATTGGATATCTCCGGAAAAGCATTCCCTTTATCTCGATACCCTGCGGCGTTTATTTCAGTACTTCTTTGTCACCTACCTGGACCAGGAAAACGGGGAGCTTGTCATTCGCGATGAGGAACGCAACACCGTGCCCAACCATACCACCCGGATGGCCAACTTTGATGCCGCCCGCTACCTTTGCCAGTGGTCCCGTCTCGCCAAAGTGATTGGCGGATCCATGGCCGTGGCTGCTCCGCAGCGCTCCAGCACCGGGGGCCGGTTTGTCGCCTTTGACAAATCCCACCGCAAAGAACACGGGCTCTTTCTTTACCGCGATGAAAACCTTGGCGTGCAGTACCAGTTGCCCCTGATTGGGCCAGGGTCCAGTACCACTTCTGATAACCTTGCCTTCCCTCACTGCCCGGGGATTTTTGACTGGTCGGTGAACCAGTACCTTCCCGTGATGATTCCTGAACTTACCTTTGGCAAGGATGTGATCATTCCCTCCTTCTACGGGAAAAATTGTGTGACCGGTATAGGGCTTAAAAAATCTCTCTACCTTAGGTTTAACCAACCTGAGCTCGTACGGACAGATGGTTCCTTTGCCAATGGGATTGGACAGTGCCAGGTACAATGGACATTTGGTAATGGCAAGGTGACATCCGAATTTATTTTTCAGGTAAAGAACCCCATTTCCATGGACCGTATGCGCCTTGCCCTGGTCATTGGTGCTCCGCACTCTTCCCACCGTCTTGGCACAACCCTCCGTCAGGGTGCCGAGGGCTTACGGGCAAATGTGGAAGTGGATGACTTTCAGGCAAGCTGGTCTGCTTTCGAAACTGTCACAGATAATCCAGAATACCGCGGATACTCGGGCAATGTTCATTACATTCAATACCTGGCCCGCGATCATGCCCTGATCATGCGCCCCGGTCAGCAGTACAAACTGTCTCTCTCTTACGAGCCCGATGTCGCATTTGCCGACGAGTAATTCTTTTTTCCCGTACATGTTCCGCATGCCACTGAGCGGATGTAATCGATTGGACCTTTTAGACTAAACATGCTTTCCGCCCGGATTATTCCCTGTCTTGATGTAGATGATGGCCGGGTGGTCAAAGGGATTAAGTTTAAAGAACTGCGGGATGCGGGCGATCCGGTTGAAGTGGCACAGGCATACGAACAGCAAGGTGCGGACGAACTGGTCTTTCTCGATATCACTGCATCCAGTGACGAGCGTGCAACCATGCGCGATGTGGTCGAGCGAACCGTGGCTACCTGCTTTATGCCGGTCACCGTGGGTGGGGGAATCCGCAGGCTCGAGGATATACGCTCCATGCTCCTTGCTGGTGCGGACAAGGTGAGCATGAACACGGCGGCGATTCTCAACCCTTCCCTTATAAATGATGCCACCAAGACTTTTGGTAACCAATGCATCGTGGTGGCAATCGATGCCAAGCAACGGGCTGACGGATCGGGCTGGCTGGTCTATACCCATGGCGGGCGCAAGCCCACCGAGCTGGACGCGGTGGATTGGGCCCGTGAAGTGGTCGACCGGGGAGCAGGAGAAATTTTACTCACCAGCATGGACCGGGACGGGACCAAGCAGGGATTTGACCTGGACCTTACCCGGGCAGTGAGCGAAGCGGTGGAGGTGCCCGTTATTGCAGCTGGTGGAGTGGGTAACCCTGCCCATATGGCCGAGGGAATTATTCTGGGTAAGGCAAGCGCAGTGCTTGCGGCAAGTATTTTTCATTTTGGCGAGTGCACCATCCCCGAAACCAAACGGGTTATGCAACAAGCCGGTATTCCGGTCAGGCTTTAGCTTGGGGAGTTGAAACTCCCGGGAAGTGGCCCAGCTATCCTTTGGGGGCAGACTTCCATAAGTCCATTGCCCCCTCTTTCAAAGACCTGACTTCTTTCACCCCATCCTTGCTTACCACCTTTCCGTCTGGGTCGAGAATTACCAGGTAGGGAATATACTGCACTTCCAATTTTTGACTGGCCTGCCTGGCTGCTTCCGACTGGTTGATCATCGCCAGCCAGGGCATTTTGTATTTCTCCATATACTTTGCCTGGTCCTTGGGGGTTCCATCGCCGCCCACCAGGATCACTTCAAATTGATCAGCATGCTGGTTACGGAAACGGATAAGCTCGGGGGTGAAAGACCGGCAGGGACCACACCAGCTGGCAGAAAAATAAAGGCCCATATATTTGCCATTCAACAGGCTGGAAGAAACCGTCTTTCCTTCATGGTCAAGCAAGGTGGATGGGATTAACCCGGAAGGTTGGGATCCCTGATCTTCCTGGTTGTTTACATCTTTGGGAGACAGGGAATAAACCGCTGCCGATCCCACCAATAAAACAAACAACAACCCAAGGGCTTGGTTTCTTTTCATAACATCAAAATACTATAAAATTTGGCATGCTGAACCAAGGACTTTTTCTGCTTTATCCAAATAATTATTTGCTCTTCAATTCCTCAAAATCTTCAAGGAATTCAGCCGCTACCAGGTCTGTTTCATATCTCTGAGCAGTTATGACTGCCCGCTTACTAAGTTGCTCGATTTCCGGATCGATCAGCAAATTATTCAAGGCTTCCACCAGTCCGTTTTTTCCAAGAATTTCCTGGGTTTCCACACGCACTCCATTCTCCCCATGAGTTATAAAATCCTCAAAGCATTGAAGGGAGGAAACCAGGGGTACACACCCGCACCGCATCGCTTCCAATACGGCCAGTCCAAAAGTCTCTCCTTTCCTTGCTTTGGAGGGATACGCAAAAATACGTGCTTCCTGGTACTCCTTGATTAATTCCTTTTCCTCAAAGACCGGATCACATATTTCCATACCATCCCCTGCCGCACTCTTTAACTTTTCCAAAAAGTCCATGCCCCCACCTCCCTGCTCCTCCCTCCATGGGCCGATCAAGCGGAGGCTCCATTCCTTTTGCAGATCGAGGGGAAGTTTTCGCCAGGCTCTTGCCAATTCGAGCACCCCTTTTTCCGGATGGATTCTACCCGCATAAAGCAGCCGCTTGGGCCGGCCCTTAAACGGTAAGTCCTGCTCCAAAGAAAATGGTAATGGGTAAGGAATGCAACGCACACGGTC
>CALKMX010000038.1 GCA_938091675.1 uncultured Opitutales bacterium | reverse complement strand
CCAAACAAATTTTAACCCAGAATAAGAGGCTAATAAAACTCAAACTGGATATCTTTTTTCTTTGCATTAAATATTTAAAAATATCTCTTTATTGAGATTCAGTCTCAAAAAGGCTTTCCAACAATTTGTGCATAGGCTATGTTCGTGTGCTTAGTTTCAATGATTTTGCGAATTTTTTATTACATTTCCATCTCTAGCTATCTAGTTGGTATTTTCGAATATCTGCAAGCTGAAGTAAAAGAGACCCATGCCATCATCGGGGAATGGGTAGCCACGGAACGGTTGATTTCAGAGGAGGAAAGCGACTGGGCTGTTGAAAAGTCTTCCCTTTTGGACCTTAGGCAAGCTCTTGTGGCTGAGATTGAGGAACTGAACACAAAGCTCAAAGAAACTGAGGAAGAAGCGGTGGGGGCAGCCAAGCAACGGGAGGATCTGCTATCCCGAAAGGATGAAGCCTTGCAGGCGACCCGATCCCTGCACCAAGGACTCGACCGGGCAGTGACCAAACTGGACCAGGCTTTTTCCCTTCTCCCCACTCCGGTGGCTGACCGACTGGCTCCTTACCGCAAGAAATTAGTACCGGGAAAAGGTATGCCCATGCCACCGCTTCGCCAGCGGGTGGACGCACTGGTATCCCTCTTACAGGCGATTCAGAATTTCCACCGCTCCGTAACCCTGGAAAGACAGGAATTCACCTTGGATGACAACCTGTCACGCGAATTTCAGGTGATGTACTTTGGCTTGGGCACCGCCTATTTTGTTAATGAATCCGGAACGGTTGCCGGCTATGGGCAGCCCGGAGAAAATGGGTGGAAATGGACACGATCCGATCCATTGGCCCGCGAAATTTCAACCGGAGTTGACATGCTCAACAACCGAACCATGCCCAGGTTTCTGGAACTGCCTGTCGGTGCACCCCCTAGGATAGACCAGTGAGAAACCTTACCATCTGCCTGGCTTTTTCCCTTGGGTTGCTCGCAAACCTTGGAGCCCAGTCTGTCCAGCAAGTTCGTAATGGAGCTCGCAATGATTTAAAGGATGCCATTGAGCGGCTTGCCTTGCTTCGTCAACAAATCGAGCAGGAAAAAACCCCGCTGGCCAAAGAAGTTGCCCAGCTCGAACGGGATGCCCGGGATAAAAGAGCTGAAATTGACCGAAGGCTACGACAACGCGACAACCGCGATGCCAGCCTGCTACAACTCAACGAAGAGGTTCGTGAAAATGAGGCCGCACTGGAAACTTCTTTGAGATTGTTAAAAGATTATGCCCGTGGATGGACCCAATCGATCCCCTCGTCTGAACGCATCCTGCATGCCGATTCTTTATCAGCCGCCCTGGCCAAGGAAAAGGGTGACCGGGCTTCCTCATTCAACGCCTACCTCGAACTTGCAGAGCTTTCCACCACTACCCTCCTTAAACAGGCCGGGGGAGCCTCCTATCGCGGAGATGCCATTGTGCCACCTGAGGGAATCCGAGAATCGGGAATCTTCTGGACGATTGGTCCGGTACTCTACTTCCGTGGCGAGCTGGGAAGTTCGGGCTTTTTGGATAAAAGTTATGAACCAATCGTAGACTCAACCCTGGAAATGAGTGCAGATTCCGTGAGGCGGAATACGCCACCCAGGTTGCTGGTGGCAAACCAGACCACCTCGAAGTTGATTGGGGAATCTCTCCAATCCAATCCCGGGCAAAGCTCCATCCTCCCCATGGATCCGAGTCTGGGTAAAGCCTTGGTGATCGAAGGAAGCGAACCCACCCTGCTGGAAGAAATGCAAAAGGGGGGAATCTGGATTTACCCCATCCTGTTCTTTGCCCTTTGCTCTGCCCTGATTGCCCTGTTTAAGGCTGCCCAAATTTTACGGATTCCCTTCCCCCGTGGCCCGGTCACATTGGCGGGAAATTTTGGTGGTCCTTTTGAACTGCTCCGTAAGACCGCTCAGGGCTACCGGGGAAACAAGCCGGAGATCCTCGAGGAAATTCTTTACGAAATCATAATCGACTGGCAGGCAAGACTAGAAAAGGGAATGCCCCTGATTGCCATCACCGCGGCCACTGCCCCTCTGCTTGGCCTACTCGGTACGGTGACCGGAATGATTGATGTTTTCCGGCAAATCACCAATTTTGCCAACCCCGAGAACAGCGAGCTGGCAAGGGGCATCTCCGAGGCATTGGTCACCACTAAGTTTGGTCTTATTACTGCGATACCTTCGCTTATCGCCCATGCCCTGCTCTCCCGCAGGCTGCAGGGACTTGTTTCCAAGATGGAGGGATTTTCCGCCCGTCTTGTCCACCTGAAAAAGGAGGCTCCCAAAAACTTGAGTCCCAGCCCTGAAAAAAAGGATGAACCCAGTCATTGAATTCATGGATCAGGCCAAGTTTGTCTGGGAAAAGGGAGGCACCCTGATGCCCGGCCTTGGCTTGCTCGCCCTGTATCTCTATTATTTGTCCTTTGATCTTTGGCTACGTTTAAGGGCGGTCATCCCCGCTGACCTCCGGGCATTTCCCCGTGAGCGTTGGGGGGCATTCAAGGGGGGCGGCCGGGTGGACCGGATCATCCGTTACTGCCTGGCGGATCATGGAGACCGGAAGGAAACACAAAGAAGGTTTGATCAGGTCAGGACCGGGGAATCCTCCTACCTCAACCGCAGGCTGCGTTTTCTTTTGGTATTGGCAACATCTGCCCCGCTCATCGGATTGCTCGGTACTGTTTCAGGAATGTTGCAAACCTTCAACGGATTGAGCATGCAGGACAGTTACAAGATGGATCTGGTCGCGGGAGGAATCTCCCAAGCTTTGGTGACCACCCAGGCCGGTTTGTTGATTGCCATACCCGCGATTGCCATCATCCATCTGCTCAATCGCAGGAAAAAGGACTGGCTCCAGTGCATCAACCGTTTGGAGAGCCTATCTTTGCGCCAAGTCGCCAACCCCTTACCCCTAACCCGATGAGAGGCAGAGCAAGAATCATTGAATCTTCTGAAACCGATTCGATCAATGTTTCCCCCTTGATTGATGTGGTTTTTATTCTGCTCATCTTCTTTATTGTCTCGGCAACTTTTGTAACCCTGCCCGGAATCGAAGTTACCCGCCCTCTGGCGGTAACCGGAAAAGCACTTCAAAAAAATGCGGTCATCTTTGCCCTGTCCGGAGAAAACGAAATCAAATACGCAGGGTCCACCGTACAAATGGAAGAGATTCCCGGCCTCGTCGAACAGGCAAGCAGGGATAGCGGCAAACCGGTGGTCATTCAGGTCGATCAATGGGCGGATGCATCGGTGCTTGCCAAAATGGTTGCGGAGGCACGCAAGAAAGCAAGCGAAGTTTCCATTGCCACCCGCAAGCCAAGGGCATGAGGAGAAGGCTTTCAACGGAGCCGGAAGGCACCGAAATTAATGTCTCTCCCCTGATTGACCTGGTTTTCATCCTGCTCATCTTTTTCATCGTGGCTACCTCCTTTGTCAATGAAGTGGGAATAACCCCCAAGCACAAGGATACGGCCACATCTTCGGCCAATCTGGAGGACCCCTTAGCCTTTGACCTTCCTTCGTCCGGACAGTTATTGCAGGACGGTATGGTTATTGGACTGGAACAGGTTGCCCCGCTGGTGCGTAGCCGGGCTTCCGAAAAGAAACCCTCGGTCTTGGTCAGGGTGTCCCCAGGCGCACGAGCGGGAATGGCTACCCAGGTTATGGACCAGGCAATGCTGGGCGGAGCACAGGCAGTAAAACTCAGCCCCCTTACCCAATGAGAGAAAGCGGCAACCTTGACTGGACACCGGGAGTGGAAACTGAACCACTGCCCAATTTGCGTGTTAAGAGTCTCGGCCTTGCCCTGCTTACCTCGTTTGGTCTCTTTTGCCTGCTTCCGCTTTCCGAATTCATCCGTCCGGAGGAATGGATTGTCAGACCCGTGGAAATTGCTACCTACACGCCACCACCGCCTCCGAAAACCGAAATGGAAAAAGAAGTGGTAAAAAAGCTCGATCTGCCCGCCCCTCTTTTGGAAACTCCCCCTATCGAATTTCTCAACCAGCCAAGTGCCACCACCCTCGAAGTCGGGCCGGGAGATTTCCAGGCTGCGTTTTCTCTGGCCTCATTCAATCCCGCACCCACCGGCTTTGCCACGGAGCTCGTCTTTTCCATGCATGAATTGGACCGCAACCCGGGGGTCATCACGCGTGGAAGCCTGGTTTATCCTTCCCATCTGCGCCGCAAAGGACTGGAAGGTGAAGTGAAGTTACTTGTACAAATCAACGAGAGCGGACGGGTAAAGGTGCTCGAAACCGTTTCCGCGACCCATCCGGATTTTGTTGAACCCTCTCACCATGCGGCGGAAGGTTCTATCTATGAGGCTCCAACCCGCAACGGCAAACCGGTCAAGGTCGAGTTCTACCTGCCCGTGCGCTTTTCCATGCTTAAATGAAGACACCTTTCCGTCTCTCTTTGTGGATTGCCTCCTTTCCGCTCTTGATCTGGGCCAAGGCTCCCCTCCCTGAACTAACGCAGGGCTTTTGGAACGATCCCGCATTTGTGCGGGGTTTTATGGGAGATTATGGATTCCGTAGCGAGGTGGAGCCCAGAATCGATAAGGCCGAACAGTTTATCTTGCGCGAAGTGGTGGCGAAGGCCGAAAATCAGCTCGAAGAAGCGGTTTCATACCTCGAAACCAAGATCGAAAGCAAATCCAGCGCTGCCCTCGATTTCGCACTCGGCACGATGTATTATCAGTTGGGCAGGCTCACTAAATCTGAGGAGACTTACCAAAAGGCACTTAAAAAATTCCCCTCCTTTTTACGGGCACGCAAGAATCTAGGGTTCGTTCAACTGAGCCTGGGCAAACTCAAGGACGCTGCTCAAAACCTCGCCCGGGCGATCAGTCTTGGGGAAGCCGACGGGATCAGCTATGTTGCCCTGGGATATTGTCACTTGTCTCTCGGACGCGTAGTTTCGGCTGAAAATGCCTACCGGATGGCTATTCTGCTTCATCCCGAAAGTATTGATGCCCGCAATGGGCTGGTTAACTGCCTGCTTACGACCAACCGTTTTGCCGAGGCTCTCGCCCTTTTGGATGAATTGCTTGAATCCAAGCCCAATGATTTATTCTGCCATAAAGCCCGTGTCTCGGCCCTCCAGGGACTTGGCAGGGATGAAGATGCGGTGGTGGCACTTGAGACCCTTAAAAGGATGAACCAGCTCGATACTGCGGGAACTCTTTCCCTGGGTGATCTCTACCACAACCTTGGTCTGCTGGAACGGTCCCTCTTGTGCTACCAGGAAGCCCTCGCCAAGAAAGAAAAGCTCAGCCTGTCCCGTTACGCCAGAACCGCGAAGATTCTCATCAACCGGGGATCATACGGTGCAGGGTTCAGGTATTTGGAACAAATCGAAAAAACTTTCGGAAAGGGATATTCCGATGCGGATGAGCGGGAAATCCGCATGCTTCAGGCTGAAGTGAGGATCGCCACAGGAAAGCACAAGGAAGCAGCTCAAATACTTGAGCAATTAATCCAAAAACAACCCCTGGATGGGGAGGCTTTGCTACTCTCTGCAAAATTGGCAACTGATGAAATGGACTACGCCAAAGCAGCCATTCGCTTTGAACGGGCGGCAAAACTTGCAGACTTCCAGGTGGAGGCCTTGGTTGAACATGCCCGTATGCTCGTAGGGGCAAAAGATTACCAACAAGCATCCGATCTGCTTGAACGAGCCCAGAACCTTGAACCTCAACCGAGGGTTGCACGCTATTTAAAGGCAATCAACAACCTCAACCTCAGTGCCCGCAACCGCAACTAAGCCCACGCTTATTACTTGAACGCATCAACGCATCATGATACGTTGATATGTATATGAATAAAGGTCGTTCACTCAAAGAGCGTTTCTCAGAGAAAAAACCATTGTTTTCAGTGGAATTTTTCCCTCCCAAGGACGAGGATGGTGGCAAACGCATGCTTGCGACTGCGTCCTTAATCCAGCCCCATCAACCGGACTTTGTCTCCATCACCTATGGTGCAGGGGGAGGCACAAGGGCAACCACGCTTCGTTATGCCAAGCTGCTTCAGGAAGAACATGGATTTGAAGTGATGCCCCATCTCACCTGCGTGGGTCACACCCGGGATGAACTTCTGGAAATTCTTGAGGAATTTGCCCAAGCTGGTTTTCGCAATGTTATGGCCCTGCGGGGAGATCCGCCCAAAGGGGAAACCACTTTTAAGCCCGTTCCTGGTGGATTGTCTTATGGATCTGATCTTGTTGGGTTAATTCGCGAAAACTTCCCCGACTTTGGTATAGGGGTCGGTGGCTATCCGGAAAAACATCCGGAAGCAGAGTCCGTTGAGTCTGATCTGAATAACCTCAAAACCAAAGTGGATGCAGGGGCAGACTTTATTACCACCCAGCTTTTTTTTAATAATTCTGTCTACCATGACTTTGTCAGTCGTTGCCGAAATAACGGGATCCATATCCCTGTGCTCCCTGGTCTGCTTCCTGTGCTCTCGATCGGCCAGGTACGCAGATTCTGTGCGATGTGTGAGGCAGGACTCCCCGCTGAACTGGAGCATAGCCTCGAAGACGCAGAAGCAGATAACCAACCCACCGTGGGCGCTGACTGGGCACTTGGGCAGATTCAAGATCTCTTGGCCAAAGGAGCTCCGGTCTACCACCTATATGCCCTGAACAAGCCCCAGAGCACCCTCCAGATCCTTGAGGGATTGAGCAGGAAATAATTAGATCCCCGAAAC
>CALKMX010000037.1 GCA_938091675.1 uncultured Opitutales bacterium | reverse complement strand
GAGGCGGTAAACCCTGTTAATCTACTCCAAGGTCATCCACTCCTTCAAACCGTAGTGGTAGAAACGTGGGTTATCATGGCCTGATTGAAAGAACATCCAATTACAGAAAGTTCGGTCATAGAACCATGGATAAACATCTTTATTTGACCATACCCATCCTTGATCGGGAAATTACCCCAATAATGAAAGATGCGAGTCAATCCTTCATGGTCAAATGTGTTGAAAAGGTACTCATCTCTAAACTTATTCCAAAGTTCTACTACATTTTGTTTCTCTTCGGGAGAACTGGCCCTACTCATAATGTCATCAAACATCTTTCGTACACTTTTCGAAAAATCTATGATTGTCCTATAATTCTTGATCGTATGATACTTAGTGCGGTTCTCCTCCCAAACTTTACATTTAGCGACATCATCCAATTCAGGTCTTCCTTTGGCATCTTTGATAAGTCCGTGGAAAAAGATATCTCTATCTAGGTTGTCAAACTTGCCCGTAAATCCTTCCCATTTCATAACAATTCCATTCTCTGCATCAAAAGAGAAAAAGGAAAGGGCGAGTTATTCAGAAAAATTAACATACTGCAGACAGGTTGGTGTGGGTAGAAATGTCTTTTTATATGGTTGCTACACCTTCTTACACCTATTCCACTACTCTTTATCTCACCTAGAGGGAATGATACCTTTTGCCCCCTTTTTTTTGTATACTTGCACCGGTTTTACCCCAAACGATTAAAAACTTACCTGCAATAAGGATAAATAAATCGCAATTCACTTAACCTATTCCTCTATGGGTCGACTTTACTAAGTATCTCATAGCGGGTCCGCTTTCGCGCACCCGCGAATATCGCATGCAATTATCCATCAACAGTAACCCATCCGCTACTTCTGCGAGTCATAACCTATCAAAGGCTATGGATGCACATCGTAGAAGCCTGGCACGATTGTCTTCGGGCAATCGGATCGTCAATCCAGCCGATGATGCTGGTGGCTTAGCGGTGGGCAAAAAGTTGGATTCCAGGTTGAAGAGATTGGACAATATTCACCAAAATCTCAAAAACTCAATTTCATTTACTCAATTACAGGAAAGTGGGTTGAGAAATGTCGGAGCAATCCTAACCCGAATGAGTGAATTGAAAACGATGTCCATGGATGTAACCAAAAATTCATCCGACGTTGAAAACTACAATAAAGAGTTCATTGAACTTCAAAAGCAAATCGGTGCGATTTCGAAACATAAGTTTAACGGCATAAGTCTATTCACTTCTATGGACAAGCCCGATCATGCTCTACAGGCAACAGTGTATGAAAACCCTGGCATTGGCAGCGTGGTTAGCTTGGCTAGAAACTTCATCAAGGCAGAGTTCTCCGGTGCATCCGGAAATACTTTGGGGGAATTTAAGAGGGTAACGAATGAGGTAACCACAACTTCGACCACGACATCTTCCGTTAACTCACCTATCAGCACAAAAGCTGAAGCAACTGGGATAAATCCGGATGGCACACCTATTGCGGTTGGGGCAACGGATCTGAATTGGACGGTTACTGGACTGTCAACTTCTGTGGTTAGATATCGAAATGGCGCATGGGCGGATGATTCATCCACTATTGGTAAATGGGTAGGTTTACTCAGTGGAGGTGTTGGTAACTACGACTATTCAATGTCCTTTGATTTAACTGGTGTAAATCTTGATGACGTTCAAATAACAGGGAAAGCTGCCACGGATAATGCCGGAAGCGTTCTTTTAAATGGACAGGATATGGGCATAACTTTCCCAAATGAATTCAAGGCACTCCAAGCCTTCAGTCTGCAATCAAATGCCAGCGGTATCGTTGTCGATGGGACGAGGGCGTTGCCGAACGTATTGGTCGATGGAATAAATACAATTACCGTACGAGTAAATAATGCAGGTGGACCGACTGGAATGTTTTTCGATGAATTGGAGATATCTGGAAGCAGAACAACCTCAACCACAACTTCCACCACATCTCAAGTGACCACTGTTACGAAAATCTATCCGGAACTTTCAGATTTCACTCAGGGGGACTTCAGTGGTTTCATTGAAGATATTGCAAATGCAATGGCTCAAGTCGGTGCGGAACAATCCCGCCTCAATATGGAAATGCGACAAAATGAATCTGCCTGTATAAACCTTGAGGCAGCGAAAAGTAGGATTATGGACGTGAATATGGCACAGGAATCCTCCCGCTTTGCTAAAACCAATGTACTAGTCCATTCCTCCGCATCCATGGTCGCTCAAGCAAACCAACTAAGCGAGATTGCCCTCCGTTTAATAGTTAACCGCTAGGGCGAAATTTCACCCATCAATTCGTCCATTTTCGCCATTGTCGAAATTTTTTCCTGTGGGCAAATCGATAGTAGGATATCGCCGAGGGATTTTAACGGACCCCCTCCCCCCCCCTTTTTCTAAATCAACTCACTGTCACTTTACTGTCACTTTTTTTGCTAATTGATGCCAAAATTCGACTACTTAGTGCAAATAAGGAAAAACGTATGCGACAATAGAAAGACATGCAAGGAACCCTCAAGACCCTTACAAATACTGAACAAAGCCCACTTTTACTGCTTAAAAAAAGTGGGGCGACAGACCGGATTCGAACCGGCGACCCCTGGTACCACAAACCAGTGCTCTAACCAACTGAGCTACTATCGCCACAAAGGAACAATCAAATTAAGCATTCGTATTGGATCGTCAATGGGAAAGGTTTGCTCAAATCCATCCCATCCTTATTGACCGAACCCAAGCTCTACGACATGATGAGCCCTCTTTTATATTCGTTATGCTACAAGCTGGAATCGTAGGACTGCCCAATGTGGGCAAAAGCACTCTCTTTAATGCCCTGACCAAGACACGCAAGGCGGAGGCGGCAAACTATCCATTCTGCACCATTGATCCGAATGTGGGAGTGGTCCAGGTTCCCGATGCCCGCCTTATCCCTCTGGCCGAACTGGTCAAGACAACTACCCTGATCCCCGCTGCCATTGAGATGGTGGATATTGCGGGGCTGGTCGAAGGAGCCAGCAAAGGAGAAGGATTGGGAAACAAATTCCTGGCGAATGTACGTGAGGTGGATGCGATCGTACATGTGGTGCGTTGTTTCGAGGATGAGGACATCATCCATAATATGGGCAGGGTCGACCCGGTGGGTGATGCCGAGGTGATCATGACCGAACTGATCCTTGCCGATGCCGAATCAGTGGCCAGTCAGTTACAAAAGAATTCCAAAAAAGCTCGCGGACAGGACAAAGATGCCGCGGCCAATGTGGCCCTGCTCGAGAAACTCATTCCCCATCTGGATGAGGGCAAACCAGCCAATCTTCTCCCCATGGACGAGGACGAGCAGGAACGCCTGAAATCCTTTCATCTACTGAGCTCCAAGCCGATGCTCTATGCCTGTAACCTGAAAGAGGAAGAAATTGCGGATCCCACTAGCAATGAACGATTTAATAATTTTAAGGCATGGGCAGCCACCCAGCAGGATGCTGCATGTTGCCCAATCTCCGCAAAGATGGAAGAAGAGCTCTCAGAACTTACCGATGAGGAGGCACATGAATACCTGGAAGCCATGGGAGTTTCCGATTCTGGCGTGACCTCCCTGATCCAGGCGACCTATGATTTACTGGGGTTGGCAAGTTTTCTGACTGCCGGAGAAAAAGAGGCACGGGCATGGACCTTCCGCAAAGGAATGACCGCTCCTCAATGTGCCGGTGTAATCCATACCGATTTTGAAAAGAAATTCATCAAGGCGGAAGTGGTTTCCTATAAAGATTTGATGGCAGCAGGCAGCATGTCCTCGGCCAGAGATGCGGGCAAGTTACGGCTCGAAGGTAAAGAGTATGTTTTTGCAGATGGGGATGTGGTCCTTTTTAAATGTAATGCCTAAAACCAGCCCTGTTCGGGTTGCCTGTTCCACACCCATTTATATTCTGAATTCTATATGGTCCGTTCTTCTGTAGGATTTACATTATCTGTAAGATTACTGCCTTTAACCGCAGGGCTTATGCTCGTTTCCTGTGGAGAGGAAGGAAAGATCCGTTCCTACTCCGCCCCCAACCACTACGAAGGCCCGGTGGTAACTTGGGAAATACCAGAGGAGTGGGGAGAAAACCCGGAAATGAGTGGAATGATGGCAGGTTCCTTTCATATCAAAACCGAACTGGGCCCGAGGGGAAGAATTGGTGTGATGCCTTTCCGGGAATCCGTCGAGACCGCCAGTATAGTAAATATGTTTGCCCGCGAGCTCGGTCACTCTGATTACAATGATTCCAGCCTATTAAACTTGGTTGAAGCAAAAAACCTGGCTGGCCGTACCTTCGAACTTGTCCGACTGGAAGATAAATTTGGCAACGAACAACCGCCCAAGACCGCCCTGCTCGCAATTCACCGCCAAGAGGAACAGACTTGGCTATTTCCCTTCATTGCTGACCGCGACTTGATCAATCAACAAGTAAACAATTTTTACGGTTTTCTTGAATCCACTACCCTGCGGGCCGGGAAAGCACCGGTTCGGGCAATTTCCCCAAGTCTGCCCACTCCGCCCCCTTCTACCAACGGTCATCAACCTACCTGGGAAGCACCTCCACACTGGGAGAGAAAACCTACTACCCAAATGAGAATTGGGAATTATACGGTATCCAACAAGGCAGGAGACTCCCTCGACTTTTCCATCACTTCCTTCCCCGGGCAGGTCGGAGGCATCCTTGCCAATGTAAACCGTTGGCTCGGACAAGTGGGCATGGAACCCACCGATGAGTCAGGCCTGGCTCAGTACCTCAGCGATCGTATAATCGATGAGAAACCTGCAAAACTGGTCCTGGCAGAATCCGACGGGCAAGCACTCTACGCCGCCATCCTATTCCATGAGGGAAGGTCGTGGTTTCTTAAACTCATGGGAGATGTGGAACTTGCCCGTAATGAAAAGGAGAATTTCCTCGGACTTATTGATTCCTTCTGTCTGGGAGACCACCACTAACCATAAAATGTCCGACAAGAAAAAGAACATAACCTCCCTCGGCGAAAGAAGGAAAAAATTCTCGTTTTTAATTCCGCTCGCTGACCTTCGTATCACCCTCACCCTGCTCAGTTTTTCGATGGTTCTTATCTTCGTGGCTACACTCGAACAGGTAAGGGTTGGGATACGGGGTGCACAGGCAGAATTCTTTGAGTCCCTTTATGGTATCTGGCACTATCCCGAACAGTTCTGGGGAGGAGAATTCCTCAACCCTCTGCCCATCCCTATTCCCGGAGGGTATTTGCTTGGTGGTTTGCTCATTCTCAATTTGATTTCCGCTTTTATTACCCGTTTTCAATGGACGGGCAAAAAAATGGGCATTCAATTTATCCATCTTGGAATCATTATGCTCCTCATTGGACAGCTCGCTACGCAAGCAATGCAAGAGGAATCGCGTATGCAAATAAACAAGGGCGAATCCAAAAATTACCTGGAACGTTTCCACGGGGTGGAACTTGCCTTCATTGATGTCACCAACCCCGAAACTGAACAGGTGGTCGCCCTGTCGCAAGCATTACTGGAAGGTGGAGGAATGCACTATTCTCAGGACTTGCCCTTCAAGGTTAAAATTTTGGGCTTCGGACCAAATTGCGAATTCAATTCCTTGCCTCCCGCCCGCGAAGCAACTGGTCCGGCGGAAAAGGTGAACCGTGGTGTCATCCAATCTGCCAATCTTGAAATCCGTCCGAAACCTGAGGATTTCAGCAGCGAAGGAATGAATTTTGGCTATGTGGTCTTTGAACTGCTGGATGGTGCCGAGAGTATGGGCACATGGGCGGCAATTTCCCACCCTGCAGGAAACCACTGGTGGGCGCAGATCAATCCCAAAATGGGAGACCTGGCGTTCCAACCGATCCGCATGAATGGCAAGTTATGGGGGGTGACCCTCAGACCGGAAAGAGAATACCTGCCCTACTCCATTGAGCTCCTGGGAATCGCTAATGAGTTCTATCAGGGAACGGACATCCCCTTCAATTTCGAAAGTGAAATTATGCTAAGGATGGGCCAGAACCAATCGCGCAGAGCATTAGTCTACATGAATACTCCACTCAGGCATGAGGGTAAGACATTTTACCAGTACCAAATGAACAAAGCCGCCGACTACACCGTTTTCCAAGTAGTGCGAAACCCAAGCTGGCTTGTTCCCTACATTGCCTGCATTCTGGTATCCTTCGGTCTGCTCTGGCAGTTCAGTTTTCATCTCGCCCGCTTTCTTAGCAAAAATGCGGCCGCCAACAAATCAATGGCATGACCGAAAAAAAGAAATCCCTACGCCTGCGAGTTCTCAGTTTTGCCCTAGTTCTTTCGGGCATCTATTTCGTATTTTTTCCGAATAAGTATACCCCCCTTTCCATTTTTGACTTCTTTCGTGGGGAAACCTTTTCTGACCAGGAGATCATCAATCTGGACGCCTTCTCACGCATCCCTGTCCTGCGGGGTGGACGGGTAAAACCGATTGATAGTGTGGCCCGCAATACCCTGCTGGTCTTACGAAACAAGCGGACGGCACTGGATGAAAACGGATCGGATGTGCCGGCAGTCAAATGGCTTGCCGAGGTATTATTCACCCCGGAACGGGCGGATGAATTGAAAACTTTCCTGATTGATCATGACCAGGTACTTGGATTGATCGGCAAAAAACTGGCCCGGGACGGGAAGTATTTTTCCTACAAGGAAATCGAACCATTTGTGGAGGAAATTGAAAAAAGTGCCCAGGATGCCGGTAAGATCGATCAGGAATACCGTAATTATTTCCACCAGAATATTATTGAATTGTATCACGGGCTAGTGCTTTACCGTAACCTAAAGACCACCCTTATCCCACCTCCGCACGCCCCATCCTCCTCCGTGCATGATCACAGCAAATTGGAACCCCTCTTTTACCACGCTGATAAGGATAGCAGTCGAACAGATGAATATCGAAGGTTCCGTGCCCTTACCTCGGAGATTTCCGCCAATCCGGATGGTATAAAAATGGGAAACAGTGAGGTGCTCGGCCCGCTCATGTATTTCATTGATTATTACGCACGTTTCAATTTGTTTGCCGAATTCTTCCCTCTCCCTCCTGAACAGGGAGAAACCGGCGGAAAATGGCGGAAAATCGGAGAATCCATGGTGGGCACAGAGCCCTTGGAGTCCAAACAAAAAGCAGAGATCGAACCCGCCCGCTTTATCTCTACCGTACGGGCACTGGTTGCCTCCCCGGATCATGAATTGTCCGGGAAAATTACCAGCATCCGGCAAAATCTGAAAATGGATCCTTCTGCACTTTTTGCAGCCCAGTATGCCGAAGCAATCAAACTGAGGAGAGGAATCGATCCAATTATTGAACATTACGAACATCTGGGCAGGGCATACCGGGAGAATGATGCTCATTCCTTTAATCAGACAGTCATAGAAATGAGGTCGCTGATCAGCCAGCGTGCACAAGCGGATGTCTCCACCATTGCTTTTGAGAAAACCTACAACGGATTTGAACCTTTCTACCGCAGTTCAATTGGATATCTCTGGATCTTTCTCATTGCGGGGGCATCATGGCTCATGTCGGTATATGGAAAGACGGGCAAGGGGAAGAACCGGGCATCCCAGACCTTGCTGGACTGTGCTTACCTGCTCACCGGGCTCGTCCTGATCGCCCATACTTTTGGACTTGCGGGAAGAATGTACATCGAAGGAAGACCTCCGGTCACCAATCTGTATTCATCGGCTTTGTTTATCAGCTGGGGAGCGGTGCTGCTCTGTTTCCTGACCGAGAAATTTCTCCGGCTCGGAATCGCATCGGCAATGGGTGCGCTCATCGGGTTTGGTGGCCTGGTAGTCGCCCATAACCTAAGCATTGATTCCTCGCTCAATCCATCCGGGGATACCATGGAAATGATGCGAGCCGTGCTAGACTCAAATTTTTGGCTGGCCACTCATGTGGTCACAATAACCATTGGATACTCGACCACCTTCCTTGCGGGGTTTCTGGGAATTGCTTATGTGTTTTCCATGCTTTTCCGCACGGTTACCAAAACTCCAAAGACTGGGAAGGATCTCGACAAAACCCTCGTATCAATGATTTTTGGGATCACTTGCTTTTCCCTCTTTTTCAGCCTGGTCGGCACAGTACTTGGAGGAATTTGGGCGGATCAATCCTGGGGTAGATTCTGGGGATGGGATGCCAAGGAAAACGGTGCCCTCCTTATTGTGATCTGGAATGCAATCATTCTGCACGCACGCTGGGCGGGGATTGCCAAAGTCCGTGGGTTATCCACCCTTGCCATTTTTGGAAATGTTGTAACGGCATGGTCCTATTTTGGTACCAATATGCTAGGCGTAGGATTACATTCCTATGGCTTTATGGATAAAGCATTTATGCCGTTAATGATATTCATTGGCTCACAGTTGGGGATTATCATTGTGGCTTATTTACCCAGCTTCATTTCTTTATTTATTCCAAATAAACAAAGAGGAAGAGTTGCCTAATTCCTTACTTCAACGGGTATAGCCCAATTGTCTGGCTTTTTTTTCGGCAGACATCCAGTGCTTTTCCCACAATGCATAAAGATGATCACATTTTTTGAGGTGAGTGCTCATTTGTTCATCCGTAAGGCGATTATCCTGATGGGCGGATAGGATCAGCTCGCGAAGAAATATATCTTTTCTCGGATGCAGGACAGCCCGAGGCTTGTCTTCCCGGATCATTAAGAATTTTTTTTGTTCATAGTTTTTCCTGAGCTCTTCCTCCGCAATCCCAAGCAATACTTCGATTCGGGAACTAAAATCACTTTCATAAGTGCGTATATCCTCAAACCGGTCGCTGCTCGAAAACAAATCATTTGCATTTCGAGTGATACAGCCCGAAAAAGATAAAAACAGGATGAATAAAAGACCTAATGAAGTATTTTTTTTCATCTAAATAATCTCACGAGGGAGTTAAGGCTCTCTGATCTTTTAGCCTGTTACGAATTCAGGCTAGGTTTTTGGTAAAAGAGGTCTGGGTGTGCGATCGATTTTGGATTTTACCACTTTTAAAACTTCTTCAATTGGCCGGCCAAAGCAGCATGGGAAGGGAATTGGCTGATCCGGCAACTTGCGGGATCTACGGGCATGTTCTTTCAATACGACAGTGAGCAATTTTTTGCCTGTAAATTCATGAATTTTAAAATCTTCAATTTCATGGTGTTCAAACATTTGATTCCTAAACCAGCCACGTAGCCAAAATCCACGGCTATCTACCTTGAGACGGGACCATTCTAATACTTGATCAAGCAGACTGAGGAGGCTGAGGAGGAGCATAGATATTGTACCCAACCAGCTAACCAAAAGACCATAGCGGCTGATTATTGCAAAAAAAACTGAAATTATAAGGAGAAATAATGAAAAACAAGCCTGTCTCCACCCTATTGGCTTAATGATCAATATCCCGTTTTTAGCCTCTCCCCTCATCTTTTTAACAAGAGGGTATCTGGTAATGGGATATCAAAGCGGGCGCAAGGTGGGAAACAAAATGGTATCCCGGATATTTGCCGCTTTGGTAAGGAAAATGACTAACCGATCAATACCCATTCCCATGCCTCCGGCAGGGGGCATACCGTGCTCCAGAGCGAGCAGGAAATCATCGTCCAGTTCTTGGGTTTCTTCGCCCACCTGACGCAGGAAGGCTTCCCGCTGAACGGCGGGATCATTTTGCTCAGAATAGGCAGGGGCAATTTCCTGCCCGTTTATGCAAAGTTCAAATACATCGATGGTGGTCGGGTCAGCCTGGGTAATTTTGGCAAGGGGACAAAGCTCCCGTGGAATATGGGTTACGAATGTCGGCTGAATCAGGGTATGTTCGATCACTTTTTCAAAAACATCATTGGTTACCTCAAAATCCTCAAGCGCGGGATCCACCTCTATCCCCATATCCTTGGTTTTTTGCAATTTCTCAGTCTTTGGGAGTTCAAACCAGTCCTCTCTTCCAACTGCATCAAGAATCAAATCCTTGTATTTTGCTTCCCGCCACTCTCCAGAGAGATCAATCACCTCTCCCTCTGGCCTTTCCACCTGCAATGTGCCAAGGGAACGCTCGGCCACCTGTTGAATCAGGGAACGGGTAAGTTCCATCATTCCCCGGTAATCAGAATAAGCCTGATAGGCTTCGAGCATGGTAAATTCCGGATTATGGCGGCGGGAAAGTCCTTCATTCCGAAAAACACGACCTACTTCAAATACCCGGTCAAAACCTCCAACAAGCATACGCTTGAGATGAAGCTCAAGGGCAATTCGGAGATTAAAGTCACAATCCAATGCGTTAAAATGGGTACGGAATGGACGGGCTGCGGCACCTCCCGAAACTGCTTGCAGCATGGGGGTTTCCACTTCAATGAAATCTCGGGACCACATAAACTCACGAATTTCACGAATTATTCGACTACGAGTTCTGAATCGTTCCCGGGAATCATCATTTACCACAAGATCAAGGTAGCGCTGCCGGTAAATTTGATCATTGTCACTGAGCCCATGCCATTTTTCCGGCAAAGGACGCAAGGCTTTCGAAACAAGACGATACTCTTTTGCCCGCACCGTAACTTCCCCAGTCTTGGTTCGGAAAAGAGGTCCACGAACCCCTATAAAATCTCCTAGATCCAATTTTTTGAAAGCGGCATATTCATCATCCCCGATCTCATCTCGGCGGACATAAATCTGTATCTTGCCCTCCCGGTCGAGCAGTTTAAGAAAGGCAGCCTTGCCCATGAGGCGAAAGGCCATAATCCGACCGGCAACAGAAACTTCTGGCCCGGTTTCATCTTCTTCTTTAAGCATCCCAGATGCTTCACTGGAAACATGAGTCTGTTCCCAGTTTGAGAGGAATGGATCATTTCCGGAATCGCGCAACCCATCTAATTTAGCAAGGCGGACCGCCACTTGATCACTTCCATCCAACACCTCTTTTTTTGGGGGCTTTGTATTATTCTGCTCGCTCATTAAAGTTGTCGATCATGACAAAATTAAAGCCCTGTGACAACGGAAATTCCCCCGTGAGCATTTAGGGAATATCAAGATAGAACTTTTGCTAAAACGGGTCTAAACCCGAGGTTTCTAAAACGATGATTAAGAGAATTGGTGGATCGGGAAGATGACTGACACTCAGCAGCAGCCTTCATGTATGCCCCCCCACGGCTAATGCGGAATTCATCCTGTTCACTATCATTTAGCAGGGTGTTTACAAAAGAATTCCCAACCCATTCACGAACATTTCCGTACAAATCATAAAGACCCCAGGGATTGGGCTTTTTCAAGCCAACCGGGTGAAGCATTTTCTGGCTGTTTCCACGAAACCATCCATGTTCCTGCAATTCGTGTGGTTGATCACCAAAATAATATTCGGTAAGGGTACCTGCCCTGCAGGAATATTCCCACTCCACTTCAGTGGGTAAACGAAATTCATATTTTTCGGGCAACTTTCCTTCGCTTTTACTGAGAATGGTCAATGCCTTGCAAAAAGAAACCGCATCCAGCCAGGATACATTATTAACAGGAAAATTTTGCACATTTTCCCTTACGGATGAATCATAGAAGCTCGGATTGTTTCCCATTACTTTGGCATACAGGTCCTGAGTAATGAGAAACCTGGACATCCAAAAACCATTTTTTACACGGACCGATTTCGTCTCTTCGGAGTATGGAACTTTTAAAGAAATTTCGCCTGAAGGAATCCACGAAAAATCGCCCGCTACTGAATCTCTAAATAATTCTCCTGCTTTTTGAGGAATATCGCTGCCCGGATCAACTTCCACTTTTGTGGCAAAGGGGTGCCGGGTTGAACCGACAACTTTTCTTGGCTCAGTGGGAGGCTTTTCTCTGGCGGACCAAGCTAGATTCTCCGTATTTCCCTTCCTTGTCTTCTTTTCTTTAACAATCGTTGGGATATGCCAACGAGCCAGTTGCCTTTCCCTGGATTTATCCCAAAGGTCCCACAAAATTTTCCCGTGATCGACCACCGCTTCACCATTATCCACCAGTTCGGAACTGAAAGAAATCGGGGCGTCCATTTTTTCGAAAATGGTCTCCAATGCTTTTTCTTTCCAGTTGCTCTCCTGTAAAAACACGGATTGAAATTGCTGCAAACATAGGGAAAGCCCAGCAGGCAAAGTAGTTTCCTCTACAAAAACCGTCAGGATTTCTTTGTTCTCACTCAGAGCATATCCCACCTCGCTTCTAACATACCTGGAATCAACCGAACGCGGTGAAATAAAGACCAAGAATAACGAAGATGCTTTGATCGCATGGGCAATTTCCTCCACCCACTCTCCAGCCGGCTTGATACCTTCATCATACCATATATTTGCACCCCTATCATAAAGTTGTCGCATGGCATTAAAGACCACCACCTTGTCCGCATGCGCATAACTCACAAAAGTGTAGGGTCCCTCCCCTGAGAAAGCTTCGAAAGGGGGAGTAAGTCCAATGGCTTTAGAAGAACTATGCATCAATGAGGATCAATACCCTTTTCGTTGCAATATGTAGACCGGGTAGGATCCAAAGTCTTTCGCCAGCTCCAGGTTGCCTGCATACTCGAAATCAAAATCTCCATATCGATAAGAGATTAAAGCAGCTACCGTTTCCGAAACAAAGACCGAGCCTGGTAAAACAATTGGTTCAATTCGTGCGGCCTGGTTAACATGGCGACCGAAAAAGTTTCGTTTCTTTAGCAAAGGGTCAAACTCTTCGTAGACTGGTCCAGCATGCATAGAAATGCGAACATCCAGGTTGCCGGTTTCAGACAATTCGGGCCAGTTTCCATTTCCAAAAAAATCTCTCATATTAATGGCCAGATTTAATGCATCGTTCAAATCATCAAAGACCGCAAAGAAACTATCCCCCCAACTGTTCACAAAATCAGGCTTACAATCTAGCTCCTTCATCATCTTGGCCACCCCTCCGTGAAAAACCTCCACAAACTGAGCAGTGAGTTCCTCTTTTACCCGTGTAAACGCCTCCACATCTGCAAAAAGCATTGTTTTTACGGAGCGTAATGCGGTAACCGAGTCACCAAAACTTTTTACAAATATTGGCTTGGTATCCCCCTTCGGAATTGGCGGCTCTTCTATTTGATCAAGCAATTCCAGAACTTCTCGGGAATTAATGACCACAGGATCGGTGAAGGTTTCCTTCCAGGATTGTGCAACCTGGGATGTTCCACCTTCTTGCCCCTTTAGACCATCCCAGAAAAGGAGCAGATTAGGCACTTCATCAAGCCCTCGACTGCGCATCGCCGCAAATCCAAGCATTACATCATTACAAAAGGAAAAGAGGGTATCATCGCCATAGTAACCCTCATTGGTGACATAGTGAACGGAAGTGGCATTATCGAGAACTTTTTCAAAACGAGCCACCCAGTCACCACCTCCCCTGACCACACTTGTATGAATGAATTCTTCTTTGGCAAACGGAAGAAAAACATGGGTCTCCCCACCCCTCTCGTACATGGCTTCAAGAAAAATAATGTCTGTTCCGCATGCCGCAGAACTGTATCCACAAGTAGCACCCATAAAATCAAGTTTTTCCTCAATTTTTGCCCTAACAATTAATTCTGCTTCCTGCGGGAACCGGCGGCTTTTCCCAGGGGTATCGATCAAATGCCCCGAACAGGCAACAATTCCGAGAGTCGGAAAAGCATCAACGATCCTTTTGCGGATGCTCTCATCCTCATAGAGGGAACTTATCTGGAGGGCCTGTTTCCGGGTGCTGGCAACATAGGAAGGCTTGGCACTGGCTAAATCAACCGCCAGGGCATAAGCATCGAGTGCTTCATCAATTCTTCCCAGTAGAAGAAAAGCTTCAGCCTGGGTTGCTCTCACCCAGTAGTTCGATTCATCCTGCTCAAGGATGGACAGGCACATTTGAGAGGCAATACCGGCATACTCACGAGCTTTCTCATAATTCATGCAAACGAAATGCATAAATGCGATATTGATACATGGGTAGTAAAGGTTATCCGCATCCGTATGAGTATCTCCATCCCCGGAAAAATTTTTCCCAAAATATGCCTGCTCGTATCTGGCAATTGCCAGGTCTGCATACTGCTGTTTTTTGGAATTATCCGTGGTATTCTCACAGAGGTCTTTATAGGCACTTGCCAAAAGGCTCTGGGTTTCCACATCTGAAACTCCAGTAGAAATAAATTCCTCAAGAACTTGGGTAGCAGTGAAGGGGGAACCCGCCTTACAAAGGGCATGGGCTGCTTTTTGGGCAAGTGCCTTGTTATTGGAGTAGTTTTTCAGCCCTGCTCGAGCCACATCATGGGCAAGTAAAAACTCTCCAACCTCGATCATTCTCTCACATAACTTGAGGAAAGTTTCTGGTTTTGCATGGTCCCGGTCAAATAAGCGCCATTCTCTGCGCAAGCTAACCGTGTTCCTTTTAGCCAATTGAGACATTGTCAATTATTGCTAGGAAGTTATCCCATCAAAGACGAGATAAAAATGGGGGGCTCGGCAAACCGAGCAAGCTTACATTTTTTCGTAACGGGTACGCAACATTTGGGTAAAGGCTGCTACCTTGCGTGCTTGACGCTTTTTATCGGAGGGTTTCTCAAAATAGCGCTTGGCCCGAACATCACGTATGACGCCCTCACGGTCTAAAGTTTTCTTCAGACGGCGAATTGCACGGTCCATTGGCTCACCCTTGCGTAACTTAATTTCGATAGACATAATTTAGATCAAAAGTTTTAATGTATATTGTGCTGTAAATTCGTCAAGCTGGAAGCCGTGCTAATCTTTCCGCCCGTATTTACGCTCCTCGGGCGGATCAGGCTCGGTTACTTTTACTCGTACTCCCAAAACGCAGGATCGGTTCCTCCACTTGGAAAAATTCTCCAAGCTAAGCCGGAGCCGGAATCGTTCGTCCATCTGCACGACCAGTCCATCATCCTCGCCATTCTGGGCAAATGCAATGCTTACCCTGGAGCGACCCCTGCCTTTTTCACTCTCGGAATAAAGATCAGAAAGAAAAGAACCTGCATCTTCATCAGCAGGATCGATAAGCCAGGTCGATTCCTCAATTATTTTGGCAAGCGATAGGTCAAGAGTTTCAACCTTATCAACCGTCAGTCTTGTTTCTCCATCTTTTACTGAAGCAACTCCGGTAATCACCATGAGTTCCCCTTCTTCCAAAAGAGTCCCATAATTGGAGTAGGCTTCCGGAAACATGGGCAAAGATAAATCTTTTTCTTTGGCCAGTAAAGTAAACCTGGCCCAAGGCTTCGAATCCTTCTTGGTGTACCTTCTTTCCACCTCAGAAATCACCCCAGATAAGCGGAATGATTTTTTCCCGGTAAGATGAAGTAACTCCTCTTGCTTGAGCGTGTCGATAAGGGGCCCCAAACCCTTGAGCGTGTCCACGGGATGCCCAGACAGAAAAAAGCCCAATAATTCTTTTTCGAGCTTTAATTTTGCCAAATCATCCATCTCTGGAATTGGCAGATTTGAATTAAAGCCAAAATTTTCTTTGGATTCAGTTTTTTCATCATCTGAATCGCCCATCATATCAAATAAGTTTACTTGCCCCGCTTCGCGGTCTTTACGGCGTAAGAGAGCTTCCCCCATTGCTCGGTCCAGATCGGATAAGAGGGCTGCCCGGTTGGGGTGCATTGCATCAAAACCTCCGGTCTTGATCAAACTTTCAAGGACCCGTTTGTTTACCGATTTTCCGTCCAATCGCTCGACCAGATTGCTAAAATCTGAGAATGGGCCACCCTTCTGACGCTCTTCCACAATGGATTTACCGGCAACATCACCCACCCCCTTTACGGCGGATAAACCAAAACGAATAGAACCAATCTCTTCCCCTACTCCATCCAGTGGGGTAAAGTTTTCTCCCGATTCATTGACATCCGGTCCCAGTACGGAAATCCCCATTTCCTGACACTCACCAAGAAAGTGAGCAAGCTTCTCCGAATTGCCTAACTCACAGGCAAGCACCCCCGCCATAAAATCAACCGGATGATTGGCCTTTAAATAAGCCGTTTGGTAACTAATTATGCCATAAGCTGCGGAGTGGGATTTATTAAACCCATAACCGGCAAATTTTTCCAAAATACTAAAAATCTCATTGGCTTTTTTGGCATCTATCCCATTTACATCTTTTGCCCCCTTCACAAAGATTTCTCTTTGTTTTGCCATTTCTTCAGGCTTTTTCTTACCCATGGCTCGGCGGAGGATATCAGCACCGCCCAAGGTATAGCCCGCAATCTTTCGTGCCGCTTCCATGACCTGTTCCTGGTACACCATTACCCCATAAGTTTCAGCACAAACATCCTCCAGCAATGGATGCGGAAACTGAATGGTCGATGGATCCTCCTTTCCCTTGATATAATCAGGTATCCAATCCATCGGGCCGGGACGGTACAGAGCAATGAGTGCAATAATCTCATCGATACTGGAAATCGTCATCTGACGGCATAACCGGCGCATTCCTTCTGATTCCAACTGAAACACCCCTATTGTACGGGCTTCATTAAGAAGTTTAAAAGTCGGTCCATCCTCCAGGTCAGCCTTGCTTACCCTGAATTCCTCCAATCCTTCTCTCTTTCTAATATGGGCCTCGGCTTCCGAAATGACGGTCAAGGTTTTCAGTCCAAGAAAATCCATTTTCAATAAGCCAAGCTCCTCGACGGGATCTTTGGGATATTGAGTGGTCAAAATTCCATCCTGAGTGGTTAGCGGAACCAACTCCCTAAGGGGTCGGTCCGCAATAATCACTCCAGCGGCATGGGTGCCGGAGTTCCGTACCATACCTTCGATGATCCGGCCTGTATCGACAATCTGTTTGGCAACAGGATTTTTTTCGTATTCAGAAAATAGTTCCGGGCTTTTGGCCAGTGCATCCTCCAATGAGATATTCAGGTCATCCGGAATCATCTTGGCCAGTTTGTCCGCCTCTGCATAAGGAAGATCACGCACCCGGGCGATGTCACGGACCACCATCTTGGCACCAAATGTGCCAAAGGTTATAATATTAGCCACGCAATCCCGGCCATATTTTTCCCGGACATATTCAATTACCTCCCCCCTGCGGCGCATACAAAAATCGATATCAAAATCTGGCGGGGAAACCCGCTCAGGATTGAGAAACCTTTCAAACAGTAAACCAAACCTCAAAGGATCAATATCAGTAATTCCTAAAACATAAGCGACCAGACAGCCGGCACCCGATCCCCTGCCCGGGCCTACAGGTATTCCCTGCTCCCTTGCCCAGTGCATAAAGTCAGCCACGATCAGGAAATAATCATTAAAACCAGTCTTGCCGATTACCCCTAGTTCGTAATCCAACCGCTCACTCAATTCTTTACTGAGAGGATCTCCCTCCACCCTTAGGCTTATCTCCTGATATTCAATCTCATACCTGGTCTGCAATCCCTCAATACAGAGATTCTTGAGGTACTCCAAATTATCCTTTACCTCGGTTTTAATTTCGGGAGGCAGGGTAAAAACCGGATAATTATTTTCTCCAAAAGGAAGTTTAACCTCACACATTTCAGCAACGGCAAAGGTATTGGTTATGGACTCGGGCACTTCCTGAAAAAGGGCCTCCATTTCTTCCCTCGATTTGAGGTAAAATTCACGGGCATCGTATCGCATCCGGTTCACATCGTCCAATTTTGAACCCGTTTGAATACAAAGGAGTGCATCATGTGGGGCCCAGTCCTCCCCCTTGACATAATGAACATCATTGGATGCAACCGTTTTGAGGCCAAACTTTTTGGCCAACTTAATGAGTTCTGGGACCAACTGTGCCTGCTCCTTGATCCCATGATTGTGCAGTTCAACAAAATAATTTTCTTTACCAAAAATTTCCACCATCTGCCCTAAAGCCTTTTCCGCTTCTTCTTCCTGCTCCCTCAAAATAAGCTGAGGGACCCACCCCTGCATACATCCGGTAAAACCAATCAACCCGTCCGCATGCTCCGCCAAGGTCTCCAAATCGGTACGCGGACGATAATAAAATCCATCCACATGTGCATCAGACACCACCTTACATAAATTTTGATAACCCTGAAAATTTTTGGCAAGTAAGCCAAGGTGGTAGGATTTATGATTTTCTCTACCCGGACGCTCATCATTCTTATGATCCGTGACCAGGTAACCTTCGCATCCAAGTATGGGCTTAATTCCACGTTTTTCTGCCTGTTTAATGAATGATACCGCCCCAAAAAGGTTGCCATGATCCGTAAGTGCCATGGCCGACATGCCCAACTCGACCGCCCGTTCCATCAACCGGTCCATCCGGCAACATCCGTCCAGCAAACTGTAATCGGAATGAACATGTAGATGAACAAAGTCTGTGTCTTTTTGGGCCAAGCTAGTTTATTGGTTTAGCATTCATTCATCGCCAAAGGTGTTCCACCTTTCAAGGTTATCTTGCGCACAAGCAGATCAAGATTCAGTGTATGCCTGCCAATCGGTGACTTTACTTCCTAGAAGGAAAGATATTTTTTGCGCATCAATCTCCAAAATACCGTCAGAAAAGCAGTCAGGGGTATCCCTAAGATCATTCCCAAAAGACCATCAAATGCAGTCCCCCAGAAAAAAACTGAGACGATGATCACAACTGGGTGCAAGCCTGTCCGCTCTCCCATAACTTTTGGGCTTAACCAGTAACTCTCGATTAACTGCACGACCAGGAAAGTAATCCCGCAACCCCATAGCACATTCCATTGACCAGTTTCAAAAATACCTCCCGGTTGGAGATAAGAAACAGCAAGCACGGTTAAAACACCAAGCCCGGTGCCGAGAAAAGGAATGATGTTCAAGATTCCAAAAAATAACCCAAGTGCGATACCAAACTTCAATCCGCAAAGGCTAAAGCCAATGGCATATCCAATCCCCATGACTAAACCAATAATTAATTGGCCGCGAAAAAAGCCTTCCAGGATTTCTTTAAACTGGCGGATCAGGTAGATCAAATCATGGCGGAGATCCTCGTTGATAAAAGTTAGATGGCCGGATAAAGCACCAAGGGGATCACCCTTGGAGCTCAGGAAATAAAATAGATAAATCGGCACAATTACCAGACAGGCAAAAGATGAGAAAAATGAACCCACACTCGACCATGCATCCTTCAGCACCCGGGCCGAGTTACCCGACAGTTCGGGCACTTCCTGAAAAAGGTTTTGAATTCCCTGCTTCCATTCACCCTTAAATTGATGAAAGCGTTGGGATACAGCACCCCAAGTTTCAGAACTGACAGATTCCTTAATTTTCTCTTCGATTCTTTCGGGCCAATCAATTGAACTGCTTGCAAGTTCTCGCGACTGACTAATCACCTCGCCCCCAATCGACCAGAAAGCAAAGGAACAGGACCCAAAGACAATTGCGTATAAAAGCACAATCGAAAAACGGGAACTTAACCCACTCCTTTTTTCTATGCTCCGAACCACGGGAAGTAAGAGAATAGCCAGGATCGAAGCAATGGCCAGCGGCCAGAGAACGGAAGAAAAATAACCAAGAAAATCCCCAACTAATTGGACGGTCCAGGCGGCCAATGTAAAAAGGGCAAAAACGCAACCCAAACAAAGGGTACTTGCCAAAAGCTTGGCCTGCCAGGGAGTCCAAAATTTTATTCCATTTTCTTCCACTTTCATGCTTTTTAGTTAGGTTTGATTCTTGCCTTTAGATGGGCCGAAGGGCAAGAACCTCTTTTGACCCGTTTATTTAGATACACCCAAACTAATCTGATTCCAGAAACGCTTTAAAGGTAAATGCATAAGCTTTCACCATTTTTTCAACTCCTCCTTGTCACTTTATTTTCCTGCCATTGGCTAATGGGCGAGGAAAATTTCAAAATCAATGATCGGGTCAACTCGGTTTACCGGGCAATCGTCAGGATCGAGGTGGTTTCCGAACGGGGCTCAAATGGAAGGATGTTAAAATCGGGATCGACGGGCAGTGGAGTAATTATCGATGCCACGGGATTGGTTGTGACCAATCATCATGTTGCAGGAAAAGCAACCAGGCTTACCTGTCGATTGTATGACGGGGAAGAACTAGGCGCTGATTTACTAGGAGCAGATGCCCTGACCGACCTTGCGGTGCTGCGTCTTCGCCTGAGTGATCGCCCCGAAAATGCCCCCCCTCTTCAAACTGCAGTTTTTGGAAATTCTGACAGGGTAAAAGTGGGTGATATCTGTTTTGCCATGGGCAGCCCGGCCGGTTTATCCCAGTCGGTCACTCGTGGCATAGTTTCCAACCTTGCCCTAATTTCACATCGTTCTTCCTCATTCCGGCTCGATGGGGAAAATGTTGGGGAACTCGTCCGGTGGCTTGGGCATGATGCCGTAATTTTCCCCGGAAATAGTGGGGGTCCCCTGGTTAACGAACGCGGAGAGATCATCGGAATTAATGAAGTTGCGATTGCCAGCCTGGGTGGTGCAATCCCTTCCAACCTGGCAAAGGAAGTCTCCGCAGAACTTGCCGAGAAAGGATGGGTCGAACGATCTTGGATCGGATTGGAATGCCAACCTTATCTAAAAGCCCATCGTGCTGGCATTTTGGTCTCTGGGGTGATTGATGAATCTCCCGCAAAGAAGGCCGGCATTCTCCCCGGTGATATCATTACGCACTTGGACGGCAAGAGTGTGCAGGCAAAGATCCCGGAAGATCTTCCGCCCTTTCATCAAATCATTAGCTCCCTACTCCCTGGAAAAGAATGTTCGATGAGGGGTTATCGGGATAACGAAGAGAAAACCTGGACGCTTATCACCCAAAAGCGTGAACCTGCATACCAACCAGAAAAAGAACTCAAAAGCTGGGGGCTTACCTTGAGAGAATTCACTTTGCTTTCTTCGCTGGAGGCACGAAGGCTGGGCGAATACGGAGTACAGGTGCATTCGGTTGCTCAGGGTGGCCCATCGTACAGTTCAAAACCCAGGCTGCTTGAGAACGATGTAATCACGGAAATAAACGGCCAGAAAATTGAAAAGATTGAAGATCTGGTAAATATTTCAAGGGAACTAACTCAAGACCAGGATGAGCCTGTTCCCACATTGGTTCGGTTTGAAAGAAATTTGGCCAATTATTTAACGGTTATTAAGATCGGGCCGGAAGCCGACGAAACTAGGCCTTTTGAGGCATGGAAACCCTGGCTTGGCGTAAGCACACAGGTATTGACCAACGAACTTGCAGAAGCTCTCGGGCTTGGCAAAACAGCCCGGGGGGTTCGTTTATCCCAAGTATTTCCGGACACTCCTGCAGAAAGAGCAGGCATGCTTGCAGATGATTTAATTTCCCGGATTGATGGGCAGATCATTCAAGCCTACCGCCCCGAAGATGTTGAAGTATTTGGTAATATGATAAAGCAATACCGAATCCATTCGACTGTATGCTTTGAAATCTGGAGGGATGGAAAAATATTTGAGCTCAATGCCACTCTTGATAAACGTCCAACACCAGCCAATGAGCTTCCAGAATTTGAGGACAAAGAACTTGAATACACGGTCCGGGAATTATCCTTTGCCGACCGGGTATTTTTAAGGATGAGCTCTGATGAAAACGGTGTGTTGGTCGAAAATGTGGAATCTGCTGGGTGGGCCGCTTTGGCCGGTTTAAGGCAGGGAGACATTTTGCTCACTGTAAATGAGCAAGCAATTTCCGGGGTGGAAGAATTCAGGAGTTTAATGACTGGCATTCACCAAATGCAACCCAAGCAAGTTATCTTTTTTATCAAAAGGGGCATACATACCTTATTTTTGGAACTCGAACCGGAATGGACACCCTGATGAAGCAACCTATTATTTTATCGTTATTGTTTAGTTTGTTCGGGCCAGTTGGCTTGATCCAAATTTTTGCGGAGACCAACCAAAGTACCGTTACGATTTGGAGGAATCTTCTCCAACAACAATCTGACTCGGTGGTTTGGATCTCTGCGACCGTACGGATTGAGCTTAGTTCGGGAGGAAGGAGCTTTCCACCATCCGAAAGGAAACTGGAAACTCTGGGCACCGTGCTGGGGAAAGATGGTCTCATCGTCCTTTCCTTAAACGGAATCGACCCGACCCACTCTATTCTTGCTCAAATGAGGGGGAACGGAAATGTGAATGTAAATTACACCGAGGTTTTAATTCTCAGGCCAGACGGTACCGAAATTGCGGCAGACTTTTTACTCAAGGATGAAGACCTCGACCTCGCTTTTGTAAGACCCAGCAACAAGGAACAGGGTGTTGTTCATTCACCCGCTTTTAGGGATATTGAGTATGATTTTTCTTATTCGCCAGATATTCAACCACTCGATGAAGTGGTGTCATTGGGTAAATTGGGCCGGAACTTATTCCGCAAATCAACCCTTCAAAGAGGTTGGGTAAACGCGGTGATCCGCAAGCCTCGGGATTATTATGTGGTGGAAAATGTCACCCCGGGAACGCCCGTTTTTGATCATCTTGGCAGGTGGATCGGGATCTCTGCCTTTCGCAAGGAAGGGGGAAAACCATCTGGAGTTATCACCGTACCTGCAAAGGATGTGATGGAAATTGCTCAGCAGGTCCGTGAACGAACGAACTAAATTTGCCGTTGCCCATTGTTTTGAAGAAAATGTAATTGTTCCAAGTGCCACAAAATAAAAAACATTTTTTCCGGACAGAATTGCTCCTGATTCTTTTGTCTGCCCTTTGCGTCTTTGGTTGCTCCAAAGAGGAAAGGGTAACTACGGAGAAACTTGAATACCGGAAAGATGACGATGGCATCCTTAGGCTCTATCGTGCGGGTGAGGATGTACCTGTGGGCAGATGGAAATTTGCCAGGGTTACGGAGGACTATCCCAATGGTCAGAAAAAGTTCGAAATTGGATTTGTGGATGGACTGCGCCACGGTTCTTTCTTCTTTTGGCAACCCAATGGTCTAATGAAATTGACTGGATCATTTGATAAAGGAAAGCGTGAAGGCTCCTTTATCTCCTATGGTAAGGCGGGTGAAGTTCTTTACGAAAAAAACTACTTTCAGGATGAACTGGAGGGGAACCTGTCTCTTTATTATTCGCTCACCAATGCCGAGGTATTTCGATATTTTGAAAAAATAAGAGAAGAAGGTCTCAAGCCCGGTGGTATTCCTGTCACTAGCCATATTCGGCTGGAAGCAACTTTTTCAAACGGGGTTCCTGTGGGCCCGTATCGTACTTATTTCCATCCGCGGTCTCAAAGAGGATTGTCCAAAGAAGACTTACTTGAGGAGGAAGGAAGGTTTGACGAAATGGGCAGACTGGTCGGAAATCAGGTCTGCTACTATCCCAGGACTGAGGGTTTGGTGGTTTATTTACCTGACAACAAACCCCTTGAAACGGTGCACGAACCCAATGCATTCGGCCTTTCGAAAGCGATCGATGAGTGCTACCTTGCCATTTCGGAGATTCCGGCCTACCGCAACCCGGAGAATCTGCCTGCAATTGTATACTGTGTGGATCAAAGAGGGGGAAGGATTGCTCCCGTATGGTCATCTGAGATCGTGGAAATTGCCATTCGTGATGCTCAGGGCAACATTCTCCCAGAACGATATTCACCCAACTTTGAGTCATACCGAGACAAGGTGCTCAAGCATGCTAAGGATGCGGTACTTTCCTACGATTTATCAAATTCTCAATCCGTTCAACAAGTGGAAGGGAAATTCCCGGCAGTCGAAATTATTGCCCTCAATCAAAATGGGGAAATCAAAGATATTTTATGGAGCAGTATTTCCCGAAAAGACAGCCTCGATCTTGAGCAAAGAATTTTGCAAAAAAGAAAAAGAATTCACCGCTCATGGGATCAGGGCGGTGCCACGGTATCCGAATGGTCCATTTCCTCCGGCCTCAACCTGGTCATCAGGGACGACCCGATGGATCCAATGGGCACTCCGGCCATTTTTATTCCCGCAAAGCAATAACCCCCACTGGCCTACTCTTGGCCAATCAAATCAAACGGGCTTTTCTGGGGGAGCGGAAGGTTTTCAAAAGGATTAACCACGGCATCCATAGTCTCTGTCTTGGCAGGTTCCAAGCTGTCAAAGGGATTTTGCACAGGGGCTTTTTCATCTAACTGTTCAAACGGGTTTGCATGAATCTGTTCAAAAGGATTATCGGCACTGGGCACAAGCATATCAAAAGGACTTACCTGTCCGGGGGGTTGAGGATCGGGCATTTCAGATTCCTGCACCGATCGATCCACCCGAATGGTTCTGGGCTCAGGAAGCTTCTTCCCGACCCAGAAAGGGATTATTGGATCAATCACATTCTCATAGACCGACTCGATGGTTGGGCGGGATTTATACTTCCATGAAAAACGCACGGGATCGGTCGGCTTCCGGTTACTTAATTCTCGTAGAATTTGTTTATTGTAGCCACCCCCCTCACTTGGGTATCCGCCCAACCAGGGCAAATAAAACCGCCAGGGCTTTCCTTCATCCGGATTTTGCACATCAATCCAACGGTTGCTCGATTTTAAAAGATAGCCCACAAAGGTTCCTTCCGGATATTTCGGTTGCAAAATTTTTGCCCGGAGTACCCGGAGATGTCCATCATGTGCCCAGACGATTTGCACGCGGTTCCCTACGACCAGTTCGGCAATGAGTTGAATCATTGCTTGATCAAAACTCCCGCCATTCGCCGGGCCCTCCCCAATCCATTGAGGAATGAACCTGTGCAAAAAATCTCCATCGTCCAGGACTTCGATCCAGGTTTCTCCCTTGGCAGAAAGTATACCCTCCATAGTGCCTTTATCTGCCAGAGAAAAGGAAGGGGTTCCCGCAAGCCAGAAAAGCCAAAAACTGCAAAGCACAAACTTTGGATCAAACCATCCTGGATTTTTGCAAAAACTCTTCACTCCCCCCTCTTTTAGTAGTCTTTGTCCACTACAATCAAGCAGATCTGCATTGTATGCGACTGCAGATCTTGTTACTTGGGGGATGTGGACGGAATCATTCAACTGTGGCGGGACGCTTTGCATCAGGTGCTCGACCTTTATGAACGCCAGCGCGGATCGCTCAAAATATTCTTCCCCATTCTGTTTGGGTTTTTCGTTTTATTAAATATTTCCTGCTACTGGTGGGCAATATTTACGGCCTTTCCACACTACATGATGACTCACGAAGCCGCCCATTATGTAAAGTTGCAAATTCCAGTTGGTTTTTTGGGTGCCCTTTTCGACAGCCTTTCATTCTTTGTGACTATTTGGATCATTCGGCGGGCTCTTTCATCATCCAAAACATCGGAGTACATCTTTCACTTATCCCTGGATTTGGTAATCGCAGTGCTGGCAACTTTCTGGGTACTGTTCGTCTTTACCTTCAGTGGGTGGATGATCAGCCTGTGGGAAACTGCCCCCGAACAACTCGCTGAGCGGGGAACGAAGTACACCAACCGGGCGATTCAGGCAATCCAAGACCCCACCGGGCGTGAGAATGCAAAAAATATCTATTTTGGTCTGATCATGGGGGTATCCGCTGCCCTGCCCACCTGCCTGCATGTTGGTCTTTTTTTATACTCTCTATTCAGAAAACTATTCCCTTCTGATAAAACAAAAGTCGAAAATTCTCCGCCCGAAAAAGCGGCAACCCAGGAGTCAGACTCGGCCTGATTGCGCAATTGCCAACCGGTACTCACGGCCAGCCCCAAGGAACAAATCCGTAAATGCATCCACCGTGTGATCAATGGGGTCGGAATATCCCCCACCCATGAACAAAAGCATGGGAACTTCAAGTTCCCTACGCCACTCGAACACCCGCTCATTGCGTTGCCTCATTCCTTCCCGGCTTAGGTTCAACAGCCCAAGGGCATCATATCTCAAACCATCCACTCCCGCTTGATAAAAAACCATATCAAAGGGAACCTTGCTTAATTGGGCAAGGGCACGATCAAGCACGCCAAGAAATTCTTGGTCCTCTGTACCCTTGGGCAGACCGATATCAAGATCACTTTTTTTCTTACGGAAGGGAAAATTGTCCTGCCCATGGATGGATACGGTGAACACCCGGTCATCCTCCCGAAAAATTTCGGCCGTTCCATCCCCCTGGTGGACATCAAGGTCAAGCACGAGGATTCGACTGGCTTGTCCACGCCCGAGGGCAATTTCCGCACAAACAGCCAAATCATTAAAAATACAATAGCCAGCCCCCTCCCCACGAAATGCATGATGGGTACCCCCTGCCATATTGCCGGCAAGGGGAGCCCCGCTGCCTAACAAGTCCAGCCCCTCGACCGCACCACCCACCAGGCGCATGGTACGCTCCACGATTTCCGGTTTCCATGGGCGAAGTCCAATCCGGCGTATTTCATCCTCTCGTAAGTCCCGACCGAGAAAACGGTCCACATAGTCAGGATCATGGGCCAGTAAAATCTCCTCCCGTGTGGCAAGGCGGGGCTTTTTTATTTGAATCAAGCCCTCCACATCATCCCGCCTGAGTTGTTCTGCTATCCGGCGATAACGGTCCACGGGGAAACGGGCGGTCCGGTCGAGCCCGGATGAATAAATCTCATCATAATACAAGACCATGCTTGTGCTTGGCAGAGAATTTTCATGACCGTCCGAGTTGTCCATCCTTCGATCCTAACTAACCTGTTTATCATGAGCATGCAAAACGCATTTCTTGGTTCCCTGGTTGGCGATGCCATCGCGATGCCGGTACACTGGTATTATGACCGCAACAGCCTGGACAGGGACTACGGGGACTTTTACGATTATGTGCCTCCCCGAAACCCACATCCCGACAGTATATTGTGGAGATCATCCTACGATCCAATCAGTCCAAAAGCCGATATTTTAAGAGAACAAAAGCAACACTGGGGCAAAAAGGGCGTACACTACCACCAATTTCTCCAAGCGGGGGAAAATACCCTCAATTACAGACTTTCTGTGGAGCTGTACCGATGGATCATCCTGCGGGGTGAATACGACCTCGATGAATGGCTCAGTCGGTATGCCGAGGTAATGCTCACCCCCGGTTGGCATCGCGATACATATGTTGAGGAATATCATCGGAATTTTTTCACCCAGTATGCCCGTGGGAAAAAATTAAATTCCTGTGCCTCCCCTGATCTCCACATTGGTGCCCTTTGCTTAATCCCTGGGTTACTGGCAGGGTTGGAAGCTCTTGGGGTGACCGATCCGCCCACCCTTGTGCAACACGCAGTTTCACTGGTGCGGGCAACTCATGACCATGAACATTCGCTCCGGGCAGCAGCCGACTTTACCCGTATTCTCCTCCATGCAAATGACGGAACTCCCATTCGCAAGGTTCTCGCAGAACTTCCCATCCCCGGAGTTTCAGTTTCCAAGTTCATGAACTGGGTGGATCTGCCAGACCGGGTAGTGGTCGGCGAAAAACTTTCCACCGCATGCTACCTGCCTGAATCCTTTGTTGCCTCGCTCTATTTCGTATGGAAATACCACGATGATTTCACCCTCGCCCTACTCCAGAATGCCAAGTGCGGGGGAGATAATTGTCACCGGGCCGTGGCGGTGGGCGGTTCACTCGGTCTGGCTTGTGGGGTTCCCAGAAAGTGGCTGAGGGGTCTGGTTTCGATGGAGGATTTACGCTGTGATCTAAAAGCGGGAAAAGGGCTCAATCCTTAAACAGGGCCAATTGCCCGCCATCTGCAGCCTTGCTCTTAGTGCCAAGGTTTGTGCGCTTTCTCGATCCGTGTTTTTGCAAGGTTATCCTTGCGGATTTTTGGGCGGACTCGCTCTTGCGGATGGAAAATATCTGTTCCTTCATCTTCCGGGTCCTCTCCTTCAAGGAGATGATTGGCGGATAGTAATCAGGTAGGTCAATCTCCCCGGCATGAGCAATTTCCACTGCCGTTCGATCCCTAAGTTCGGGCACCCATCGCCTGACAAATGAGCCTTCCTTGTCATGATCCAGAAATTGCTTGGCTGGACTGTATACCCGGATGGCATTTATCCCGGTGATACCAGCCTGCATTTGCAACTGGGACAGATGAATCCCCGGTTCATAGTCCAGGAAAACCTGGGCCAGTGGACCATGGATCGTTCGCCAGGAAAGATGCAGCCCGAAACAGGCAAAACTCACCACCATTGCCCGCATCCGGAAGTTCATAAAACCAGTCTCACCCAAGCATCTCATACAGGCATCAATCATGGGGAAACCTGTCCGTCCATCGATCCAGGCAGTTAGAAACTCAGGGTTATTCTCATATTCAACTCTATCAAAGGATGGATTGATTGCAGAAAACTCCATCTGGGGACTCCCCTCGAGACGCTGCACGAAATGATCTCGCCAATGAAGCCGGGATTCAAAAGCACTCAGGCTCCTCTTCCAGGGACTGGGGGCTCTTTGTGCATTTAATTGTTCCCTCTTTTGATCCAGTGCTCGAAATACACTTCCAGGACTGATCGTCCCCCATGCAAGATGGGGGGAAAGCCTCGAGCCTGCTGAAAAAGCGGTATTGGGAGAAGAGATCCCGCCAGAGTAAGCGAGCCCACGTTCGCTTAAAAATGATGACAGGGTATCCCATGCCGCACCTTCGTTTACGGTTTGCAGGGCAGAAGAAAGGGGAGCGGATAAAAGGGGGAATGAGGCTGTCAATTCTTCCCATCCCCGGGGATGGGAAAATATCGATTTATCCTTGGGTGGTCGCAGATTTCCGGGGATTGGTAAGACCGCAAGCCTGCCCCTTGGCCCCTTTCCCTGGTGAGTTCTTTTTTGCTCGGCAGACAAGCCACGAATCACGGTGGATCCAACCGACTCCACCCACTCTACCCCTTTATCACGGCACCATGCACGGACTGCCCGGTCCCGGCGGAAAGTAAGATCGTTTCCGGTTTCCTGGTAGGAGCGAAGTCTTTGAAAAGGGACTTGGGCAAAGAGAGCGTCCAACTCACTCACCACTTCTCCCATCCGCTCGACCAAACCAGATCCCCGCTTTTGCAGACTGGCGGACAGTCCCCTAACTGCCTGCCACTGGGCTTGCAAATGAAATGTCCCATAATCCTCTGCATTCACCACACCGGGCTCCCAGCAAAAAAAAGGGATCACCTCTTCCGATGATTCACTGGCTAGATAAAGGCAGTGATTATCTGATATCCGGATATCTCTTTTGATCCACCAAACCGTCCGGAGAACCGCGGACTCCTTTACCCCTTTGATCGTCGGCATTTTTCCGAACAGTAAACAACCTGGTTCCAAATCCCCCGAAGTATCCATTTTTTCCGGTTGCGAAAAGGCCGGCCACAACGAAGACAATCCTTCACCTCCAACCGGGATTTCTTCATGCCCATCAGTACTGTAACCAGGAAATAACCAAGGTGGCAGACCAGGCAACAACCCGCCAACGGTTTGTACGAATCAAACGCTCAACCATTCGATCTGTCTTCCCTTCCCGCATTAATCTGCGGTGGCAGGGCGCGGAGACAACAAAGGTGACCAACCAGGCAAAGAGCACACAGAGTAAATGAGCCCAGCAAAGGTCATCCCCGATAAAAAAACAGGAGGATGCGGAATTTATTAACTGAAGAAACATCAACGGTAAAACGAACCATCCAATCTGGTTGCAATACCGGGGATGCCATTTAGCAAAGCGATCAGGAGGGATTTCGCGAAAAACCGGGTAGACGACTACCTGTACCAGTCCTATTAGTATAAACATGGCAAAATCGATGCTCAACCCATGCTCATGTAAAAGTTCGAGAAACAGGCTCATGAAAGATGAGGTTGGGAAACGGACATAGAAATTATATATGTCAAAATATCATCACCGGGCAAACCTTTGGTCTTCCTTCCTGCTTTCCCTTTTCCTTATTGGATGCACCGATCGTGCCGACCAACAGCTTTCAGAACCATATCCTGCGAGCGAAAGCTCCTCGGTAAAACCCTTTCGTATCCTCGTGCTTGGAGATTCTCTGACCGAAGGGTACGGAGTATCTCCCGCACAGTCCTACCCCTCCCTGCTCGAACAAAAGCTCAACCAGGGAAATCAGGAGGAATACCAGCGATACGAGGTGATCAATGGCGGGGTGACCGGATCCACCACCAGCGGAGGGGCATCCCGTATAGCATGGCACATGAAATCACCGCCCGATTTTCTGATCGTTGCCCTGGGGGGAAACGATGGTTTGCGGGGCATCCCCCCCCACGAATCCAAACAAAGCCTTAAAAAAATCCTCCAAAAAGCTCTTGAAAAAAATGTCCCGGTTATGCTCGCCGGGATGAAACTCCCCCCCAATTACGGATCCCCATACACCAAAGAGTTTGAGCAAATATTCCCCGAACTGGCCGAGGAATTCGAGATTCCCCTGCTCCCTTTTCTTCTCGAAGGCGTAGGGGGGATACCGGAGATGAACCTGCCCGACCGTATCCACCCTAATCCCCTGGGGCATAAAGTAATTTGTGAAACTGTGCATCAACACTTGGTTAAACTCCTTCCCCAAACCTGAAATGAATCCAATCCTTCGAGTAAACTGCGTCTGCAAATCCTTCCAACAGGGCAATCAGTGCGTGGAGGTACTCCGGGACCTCAGTATCCAAGCGGAAAAGGGTGAGAAAATTGCCATTCTTGGACCCAGTGGTTGCGGTAAATCCACCCTGCTTTCCCTTCTTGCCGGATTGGACAATCCGGACACCGGCACGGTGGAAATCGATGGAATGGACCTGGCTAAGCAAAGTGAGGATGATCGTTCACAGATTCGTTCCGAAAAACTCGGCATCGTCTTTCAGCAATACCACCTGATGCGAAACCTCAATGCGGTCGAAAATGTGGGACTCCCCCTTGAAATACTTGGGGCAACAGACTTTCCTGATCTTGCCCGCAACGCATTGGAGGATGTGGGTCTTGGACACCGGGCAGCTCACTTTCCTTCGGAAATGTCGGGTGGCGAGTGCCAACGAGTCGCGATTGCCCGGGCCCTAATCAACCGTCCACCCCTGGTCCTGGCCGACGAACCATCCGGTAATCTTGACCAAAAAACCGGGGTGGAGGTAATGGATCTGCTGTTCAACTTGTGCAACGAATTCAACATCACCCTTTTGCTGGTTACCCACAACCGCGACCTTGCCGAGCGTTGCGACCGTGCCCTCCTGCTCAAGGATGGGGCTTTGGCAGAATTCAATTCATGAAATTTATTTTTCGCCAGGCCTGGCGGGAGATACGCAACAGCCGGTCCTTCTGTTTTTTTTACTCCCTAAACCTCGCTCTTGGACTCGCAGGATTTGTGGTGGTGGACGCCTTTCGGGAGTCCATTGAATCAAAGATGGTAAATGAATCCAGGGAATTACTCGGGGCCGACCTCGCCCTCCGAGCACGAAGAAGTATAACCGATGAGGAATTAGCAAAAGCCCGCAGCACCCTGCCCTCCGGCACCAAAGAGGCGGTGGCGGTGGATTTCTTTTCCATGGCCGCCGGACCCACCGGGCTTAGCCGTTTGGTCAAAGTCGTAGCCTTTGACCCTGGGTTCCCATTTCATGGTTCGTTCAAACTTCAAAATGGGGGTGAGCTCAGGGGAAATGAGATCGGGCTGTTGCACGAGCAAAAACAGGCATGGATCTACCCAGAAGCACGGGCACAGCTCGGGATCGGGCTTGGTGATCAACTACAACTGGGAAAGACATCATTTCAAATCTCCGACCTGATCGTTGAAGAAACCGGACTTACCTTTCAGCCCACTGACCTTGCCCCCAAGGTATTTATCAGCCGGGAATTTCTCCAAGATACCAAACTTCTCGGCCCGGGCAGTCTGGCATTCTATACCCACCTCTTTTGTCTGCCCGATGGGGCGGACTCCGAGCTTTTTGGCAAGGGACTGGAACGGGTAATTCAATCGCCAGAAATCCGCACCTACACCCATCGGCAGGCTGGTCATCGGGCAGGCCGCCTTTTACGGTACCTGTCTGACTTCCTTTCCCTCGTCTCTTTAGTGGCACTCTTTCTCGCCTGCCTGGGCAGCGGATTCCTCTTTCATGGATTTCTCAATCACCGACTGCCAGAGCTTGCCACCCTGGTAAGCCTGGGAGTGAAGCGTTCCACCGCTTTGCAAATTTTCGTCCTTCAAATCGCACTGCTTGGTTTCCTGTCTGCCCTGCCCGCCATTCTTGCCTGTTCCTTTTTTCTACCCGCCCTGAGCCATACCATTTCAGAACTTGGCACCACTCAGGTGGAAGTGATGGTGAGCTACCGATCCATCCTGCTTACCTTTGGCGTGGCCATGGGGTCCGGTTGCTTGCTCGCCCTTCCCTCGCTCGGAAAAGTCCTGCGTTTGCGACCGTCGGAACTGTTCCATGAGGCAGTTCGCCCGGGTTCCAAACCATCAGGAATGAGCTTCCTCCACACCCTCCCGGGCCTGGCCGCATTTTGGGTACTATGCCTGACCCAGGCACACTCCGATAAACTGGCCAATGTATTTTTTGGATGCTTTGTCGGTTCTCTCCTCCTGCTGTATCTGCTCGCCCGTTTCGGATTTACCATGGGAGAAAAATTGCTCGGCCGTTCCAGGCTGCCCATTCGACTGGCCGTCCGTTCCCTCGCCCGCAACCGGGCAGGCGGACTGACTGGATTCCTGAGCATTGGACTGGGGACACTCCTGCTCACCCTGATTCCCCAAACCCACCATGGATTGGGCAAGGAAATTGGGCTGGATAATCCAAAGGGGGACCTTCCCAGCCTCTTTCTTTTTGACCTTCAGGAAGAGCAGCTGGCTGGCATGGAGGCTCTTTTACAGAAAGAAGGAACCACTCTGGGCAATGTTACCCCCTGGGTACGGGGGCGAATAAAAACCATAAAAGGTATGCCCTATGAGAAACCCATCCATCGGGATGAGGCACTCAACAACCCGGACGAACAGCGCCGCAGCTCCTTTCGGAACCGCAGTTTCAACTTGAGCTACCGGGATCATTTATTGGAGAGCGAACAGATCCTGGCCGGCCGTCCCTTTTCCGGCCGCTATGATGCCGAAGCTGGCAAGCCGGCGGAAATTTCGGTGGAACACAAATATGCCGAGGCGTTGGGGCTGGAGCTGGGCGACCGTATGGGAATCGAGGTTGCGGGTATCCCTATCGATACCAGGGTGGTAAATTTACGCCGGGTGAGATGGACAAGTTTTCAGCCCAATTTTTTCGTGCAAATGCAACCGGGTGTCCTCGATCAGGCACCCAAGACTTTTCTTGGCACCTTGCATCATTTAAACCAGCAAAAAAAAGAGCAGATCCAAAACACCATCGTTCGTGAATTCCCCACCGTTTCTATTCTCGATGTGGAAAGAACGGGAAAAAAGATTTTAGAGGTAGTCGGGCAGATGACTTGGGCCCTGCAATTGATGGCCACCCTTTCCGTACTTGCCGGCTTGGTCATTTTATTCTGCGTGGTAAGGGAAAAAGCACGCAGCCAAAGTTGGGAAATAAACCTGCAAAAAGTCCTCGGCTGTACCAGCCAGCAATTGCGCCGGCAAGTATGGATCGAATTTGGCATTTTGGGGGGCGGAGCTGCCTTCATTGGCACCTTGCTTAGTCTTGGGTGCAGTTACCTCCTCTCGGTCGTGGTTTTCGACCGTGTCTGGAGTTTCCGCTGGGACCTCCCGCTCCTTGTTGTGCTTAGCGTGATTGCCCTGTCCATCATTACTGCAGATTTTGCTGCCCGTCGGACTCTGAGGGAAAAACCCGCCCGGTTGCTTCGCGGAGGGTGAGACGGATCGTGCAGGTGTTTGCGCCTTGTACCCCGCATCTCCGTGAGTTAGTGTTAGCTTCCAATCCTCTTATGAGCAGACATATCCAGGACGGATGAAGGAAGATCTTCCACAGCAGCAGAAAAAGAAATTCTACCCGCTGAGCGACCCTCTGCGCGAGTACCTCAAGTACTATAAACGTCAGCTCGATTTACCGGTTCATTACGAAAACCTGCTTCAGTCCGATGACTGCTACCCGGTGATGAATGCAAAGAATGAGGATACTTTGTGGCAGACCATGGTCTACGATCAGAACTATGGGAGGGAGATGTTCGAGGGATTGAAAAAAATTTATGTCCTCCTGCGTTCGGGCGGAGATGAACGGATCCTGCCCAACCTCTATGTCGACCGGGTGGACTACTGCACCTTTGGCAATACCAAGCCATTCCGCATCCGTATCGTCAATCAGTACAATGATAACCACGATTATTTTTATGTCAAAAGAGCAGATGCCTCCCGGGTTTACGGCCTGGAGCTCGAGCAGTTGCTCTCCCCCAACGAAATTAATTTCCAGGTAGACAAAGACACGCTTATTGAAGAACACATCATTGGAGTTCCAGGAGATGACTTCATTCGCAACTATTTGCAGCGCGAAGAATTGAACGAAGTTCGGCTTGCCAAGGAATTTATCAAGTTCAATGAGAGATGCTTTGTCCGTCTGCTCGGAGATATGCGGGCTTACAATTATGTGGTGGAAATGACCCCGGATCTTGAACACACCCAGTACCGGGTACGGGCGATCGATTTCGACCAGCAGTCCTATGAGGGCCGGAGAAGTTTTTATCTGCCCCAGTTCTTTAAAAATAATTTACCGGTGGTCGACCTTTGTACCAGCCTGATCAACCGCGATACCAGCCTCCAGTACCAACGGGAGGAACGAACTTTGATCAAGCGAAGGTTCAATTTTTCCCAGACCCGGATCAAACGTCTGCGCACCTGCATGTGTGAGGATCGTATCTCCAGCGACGAAAAAGTTAGACGGTTGCGCGAGGAACTTGGCCGGATGCATGGGGATAAGCGTTTCGAATCCTGCGAAACGATGGGAGAAATTACTTTTCTCAATGTTGCCACCGTCCTCGATCTGGCGGATGAAGCCCCCGCCCGGTTTCAGCGCTAAAGGCTTTTTCCTTAAACCGCCTTACCCGGTGGTGCGCAAACCGCTGGCAATGGCATTAACCACCAGGAGCATTCTTTCGACCATTTCCTGATGATCTCCACCTTCTGCACGGAACTCGCGCAATAAACGGATTTGCTGGCCGTGCAATAACCGCAACGCATCCTCCCGGGCTTGTAAAGTCTTCCAAAAACGGGGGCGCCTGTCCTCCAAAGTTCCCTGAAAAACCGTGGTGAAATGATTCTCCGCTAAAGTGCGTTCTTGAAGGATTTTTTCGAGCATTCCCTGACGCAGGCTGGCATTATCAACCAGCTGGGCATAAGCACGCATCCATCCGGGGTCAGAACTGGCAAGGCTGCTTTCTGCGTTGTAAAAAACATAGCGGAGAAAGGAACTTTGGGCCACAAATTCGGGAAGCTTGTCAAAAAGGTCTGGCCTGCTTTTGCTAAGGCATTCCAACCCGGCACCCACCCCGTACCAACCGGGCAGGTAGTAGCGCGACTGGTTCCAGCTGAATACCCAGGGTATGGCACGCAAATCCTGCAGGCTTGCCTGCCCGGTTCTCCTGCTTGGGCGCGAACCAATCCGGCTGCGTTCAATCGCATCGATAGGGGTGGCCTGTCGGTAAAATTCCACAAACCCATCGGTTTCCAAAAGTTCGCGGTAGGCGAGTCTGGAGGCCTCGGCAAGTAAATCCATAATTTCCGTAATCTCACCCGGCTCTTTTTTCGAGGAGGAAAGCAGGCGGGCTCCGAGGGATCCGGCAAGTAGGGTTTCGAGATTGGCCGATGCAGTGGTTGCAGTATTAAATTTTTGTCCAATCACTTCGCCCTGCTCGGTAATCCGCAATCCACCGGCTAAAGATTCACTGGGCAAGGCCTCGAGAAAACGGTGCGTAGGACCGGCACCTCTTCCCACCGTCCCCCCCCTTCCATGAAAGAAAGTCAGGGAAACTCCGTGATTCCTTCCAATTTCCAGCAATCTTTTCTGGGCCCGCTGCAGGGCCCACTGGCTGGCAATAATTCCGGTGTCCTTATTGCTGTCGCTGTAGCCTAGCATTACCACTTGAGAAGGGTCGCCACCCTCACTGGTAAGGCTGGCTCGGGCACAGGGATGGGACAGGAAATCATCAATAATCCCTGGAGCCGCCTCCAAGTCCTCATAAGTTTCAAAGAGGGGAACCACCGGCAAAGAACACCGCATTTCCCCATCCACAAACTGGGTCAGTCCAACCTCTTTGCCTAAAACATACACCAGTAGCAAATCAGCAACCGAACGGGTCATGCTTACCACCAGGCAACCAAGGCCCTCGGATCCACGCCTGTCCAGATGATCGACCAATTCATGAAAGGTTGCCCGTACCTCTTCCGCCTCCGGGGGCAACTTCATGGATGAATGAGTCATGGGGCGAGGATGGCTCAGCTCGGTGTTGAGAAAATTCAATTTTTTCTCCAGGGGCCACATTCCAAAACCCTCTCCCCCTTCGATGCCGGCAGCTTGCATCATTTGTCCAAGAGCAAGATCATAGGTGGCACTGTTTTGGCGGATGTCCAGCCGTGCGAGATGCAGGCCAAAACTATTGATCAGGCGAAGGACCGGGCGAACGTACTGGTTCACTGTGCGCTGGGCACCCGCATCCTCTAGGCTGGAGATTAAAAGGTTCAGATCCTTGCGTAAAGGGATGACTCCCTCATTTAAACGGCTGGCCATGCCCAGGACAAAAGCTTTCCAGGGCTCCCCCATCTCGTCAGAGTATCCCCATTCACTCAGGCGGGATATTACAGGCTGGGGAGGCTCGAATCCTGTCCGGCTAAAGGCAAGTTTCTGCCCGAGTTCAAGCAGGCGGGACCTCACCACTTCTTCCGCTCCCTGATTCAGGGTATGTAAGGTGTCGCGCGTTACCTGAGCGGTGACCTTGGGATGTCCGTCCCGGTCTCCTCCCACCCATGAACCAAAAACAAGAGTGGGGAGTTCCTCATCCTTGAGGGGGCTGGCTTCTGGCCAAACCAGTTCCCAGGCATAGCGCAAACGGTCGTCCAGGTTGTTGAAAACTACCGGAAAAATCTGTTTGAGATAATAACTGAGGTTTTCCAGTTCGTTTTCCACCTCCGGTTTTCGCGAAAATATTTCTCCCGTTAGCCAAAGCCGTTCGAGTACAGCTTGCAAACTTCGGTCGCAAAAAGTCTGCTCAAATCCAGTCTCCACCGCATCCCTTTTTCGTATTAAACGGACAATTTCCCGGTGCAGCCCAAGGACTGCCCATCGTTTTGCCTCGGTTGGATGCTTGGTAAAGACGGGCTCCACCCGTACCTCTTTCAGTTTTTCGCGAACCTCATTTTCCCCAAAGCCTGCCTCCCGCAATTGCTTAAGGTAACGGCCCCAGCGCCCGGGTTCCACATCTCCGCCCAATTCCTTTTCGCGTTGGCGGGAACTACGGCCCGACCCATGCTCCTCCACCAGGTTGAGCAACTGAAAATAAAAGGAGATCGCCTGGACCGTTTGCGGATCAAGCAAGTCTTTGGGATCAGAGAAATCTCTTTCCCTCAAGAGCGAGGCAGCTCCCACCACCCCAAGGCTTTCAAGCACCCGGGCAAAGGATTGCACCAGAAACTCGTGATCAGTAGACACTCTTTCCAGTCCCGACTCGATCGAACGGCCGAACACCAAATTATTTTTTGCAGTTATTTCTTTCATCTGAGGTAAGACCTTTCATAAAGTACTGGGCTTTTCCGACAAGTGCCATCGACAAAACTTGCCTCTTTTTTGCAGTTTCATGGAGTAGGTTTTCAGTCCTTGCCTAAACCTAGTATCCCTGATGTGATGAATGCGGGTAATTTTAATTTTGGGAAAAAAAATGAGAAACAACTTAAAAACAGTGTCGGAGTGGAAAAAACTTGTGGAAGTGTATCAGCGTCCAAATTTCAAACGGGCTACCTGGCAACTAGTTAATACACTAGTTCCTCTGTCACTGATTTGGGTAGGCCTCTATTTTTTACAGGACTCTTCCCTTTGGATATCCACTATTCTTGCAGTTATAGCTGGGCTCTTTCTGGTGCGTGTATTCATTATTTTTCACGATTGTGGACACGGATCGTTTTTTAAATCAAAAAAAGCCAACGATATCATCGGTTTTATTACCGGCATGCTAACCTTTACCCCCTATCATCACTGGAAGTGGGAACATGCTGTCCACCATGCAACCAACGGTGATTTAAACAGAAGAGGGATTGGAGATATCTGGACCCTGACGGTAAAGGAGTACCTAGCCTCTTCTCGGACGACCAAGCTGAACTATAGGTTTGTCCGAAATCCATTCATCCTGTTTATCTTCGCCCCACTCTTTTTATTTTTTGTATTGGAGCGATTCCCCTCCCGCAAATGCAAACCCAGAGAAAAACGCTCGGTTATGGTCATGAATCTTGCTCTGATCACCTGGGGTTTTGCCCTGAGCATGGTCTTTGGGTTCTCCACTTGGCTGTACCTTCAACTGATCATGATGGGCGTGGCTGCATGCTCCGGGGTTTGGCTGTTCTATGTTCAGCATCAGTTCGAAGATACCTACTGGGAAGAAACCAGAAACTGGGATTTTACCTCCGCTGCCATGGAAGGTAGCAGCTTCTATAAGTTACCCAAAATACTGCAATGGTTCTCGGGGAATATCGGATTTCATCATATTCATCACCTCAATCCGATGATTCCCAACTACCATCTGGAAAAGTGCCATTTTTCTGACCCATTCTTTCAAAATGCACCTGAACTTAATTTGTTTACCAGTCTTCGCTCGATTCGCTACCGTTTATGGGACGAAGATAATGGCAAAATGATCAGCTTTCGCGACCTCAAGCTTCAATTGGCTGCTGAGTCCCTGAAGGCTGCTTAAATCTTCTCCTTAGCCACCCTCTTTAAGGACAATAAACGAAACTCCAGTGCCTGAGTCTTGGGGATTTCAAGAGCTCTGAGTTCCAGCTGACCTTGTCCACTGGGTAAATTAATTTCCCCCATCTTTAAAGGTTGGAATTTCTTCACATACCCTTCAGTCCTCGGCGAACGGTCGTGCATATCAAGCAAGGGAGGGTCTATCTCTTGGCTAATTTTTGCCCGAGTTGAATTTCCAAGGATGGAAAGTTCTATGATTGAACCCAGGTCTTTTTTCGGACAGGCATACCAAAGTTCAACTTCGTACAATCCAGGAGTAACCAACTCCACATCCCAGGTGATTGAATCCTCCACATTCACCCAGTTGTAAAAATAACTACAGTTTGGATGTTTGCTGGATCTTTTGATTGCTCCATGGGGCTTTCCGTCTCGTGCGGGAATCTGAGTCCATGAAACTCCAGGATGGCCAATCATGAACGGTCGATTATCAGGAGTGCGGAGGGAAAGTACTTCATCGCTGAATTTTTTTACCTGCTTTTTCATTCTTTCCAGCACTTGAGGAAACTTCTTGTTCACTTCTACACGCTGCTCCGGATCATGAGTCATATCGTAGAGTCTTCCCTTGTAATCGAGCCTATACCTCTGATCCCTCGCACCTGTCCGATTTTTCCAGTTTGAAATCAGGGTCCGATTTTTCCAATCACTTGAATTACCCTCGAGAAGAGGTTTTAGGCTCATACCGTCCAAAGGCTTGGGAAAGGATTGATTAATCCCGGCAAGCTCGGTCAGGGTGGGCAACAAGTCTAAAACAGACGAGACCTGTGCAACCTTCAACCCGGGCTTGATTCCACCAGGCCAGCGAATCAACAAGGGAGAACGCGTTCCCCCCTCCTCCGTGGAACCCTTTTTTCCCTCCATATTTCCATTCCAACGAAAACCATTGGGACCATTGTCATGGAAAAATAAAACGATGGTATCCTTGGCAACCTGTAATTGGTCGAGTTTTTGGAGCACCCGGCCAACATTCCAGTCAATATTTTCGCACATGGCCAATGCAGCAAGCAGATGTAAACGGTCCTCCTTTTCAGGATTTCTATGCCTCATCATTTCATCGAGTGCTTTATCCTTGAATTTATTCCACCACTTATCCGGAACCTGCATAGGGCTGTGGGGTGTATTGTATGGTAAATAAGCAAAAAAGGGCTTCTCCTCTTTTACCGAGCGTTCAATAAAATCGATCGCTTCCTCGGTAAAATCATCCACACAGAAACCGGATCCTTCTACCAGCTCTCCATTTCTTTCCATTAAGGCATCGAAATAATTCCCCCAATGGCCTGAACAAAAACCGTAAAAATAATCAAATCCTCGACCCAATGGATGGTAGGGATACTGCATACCGTTATGCCATTTTCCAAAGGCCCCGGTTTGGTATCCCGCACTCCTGAAAAGATCGGCCAAGGTCGTTTCGTCCAGGTTTATTCTTTCGGCCCCAGCGGAAACTCCGGAAACTCCACTGCGTTGGTGATATCTGCCCGTTAAAAATTCAGCCCGGGTCGGAGAACATACCGGGCAGACATAAAACCGATCAAATGATGCCCCATCCTTGGCCAAGGAATCGATATTGGGCGTGTGGAGGTTGGTGTTTCCATTCAAACTTAAGTCTCCCCATCCCTGATCATCAGTCAGGAAAACAACCAGATTTGGATTTGCCCAGAGATTACAGCAAAAGAAAAGCAAATATGTGAACGAAAATCGTACAGGCATCGAACGGTTTATTTTGACTCAACAATTGCGAAATAGCAGCCAAGCTCTCCCTGCGGGATTGTAAAATAGGGGGATAATTTATGAATACCCTCAGACAAAAGCATGCGGAAGGAGACCTCCTCTGAATCCTCCAGGACCGGTTTGCTCTGCAAATCCTTACCATTCAGACGCAAGGTTGCCGAACTTGCCTCGATCCCTAGACCAGGCTGAGCACGGAATGCCTTGTCCGCACCCGGAACCTGTTCGCCCCCTGGCAAAGCCTCGTTTATTTTTCCCCTCGATTCCTCCGGCCATCGGCGAACTCGGATTAGGTAATTTCCTGCCTCCAGTACTTTAATCGCCCAATGGCCTTCGTGCTTTAATCCCTTGCTGCTTGGGCGAACCGGTAATTTTGCCCGATTTTGCTGCTGGTTCCAGGGAGGATACTCTTCCTGGATCCAGTCATGACTGGTAAGGGAAACGACCGGGTGCTCCGGGTGGCCAATATACAATTCCGTAGTCCGGGCAAAGGTTGGCTCCAGTTCCTCCCACCAGGCATCATAAAAGGCCCGCATTTTTTCCACCTTTTGCGGATGTGTGGATGCAAGATCCCTCACCTGTCCGGGATCAGAATTTATATTATACAATTCCTTGCCGTTGATCAGACGCCAGCCCTGGCTCATCACTGAGGATTGTTTCCATTTGATTGGATCACGCACCCGCTGGGAGTCCGTTACCAGCATACGGTCCGGCCAGTCGGTTGTCCCTTTGCCCTCGAAAATTCTCCGTAGAGAAACCCCATCAAATTGATAGTTTTCGGGGGAGGGAGATCCGGTCAGGTCCAGCAGGGTTGGGGCAATATCCACCGCATGACACAGGGTATCGATCTTCTTTTGCTTGTTCATACCACCCGCTGGCCAGTGAAGAAAGAAGGGTACGCGGTGTCCGCCATCGTACTCGCTTCCCTTACGCCCACGCATGTTCGCATTGTGGATATCATGCCCAAATGCGGTCCCGTTATCAGTGGTAAAAATGAAAATCGTATTCTCATAAACCCCAAGTTTTTTTAACAGGTCACGAGTCTTGCCGACATTCTCATCAATGTTGGTAATCATGCCCAAAAAGGCAGCATGCCGGGAAGATTGATCTTTGTACATGTCCATGTACTTTTGCGGACAGTGCAGGGGGCCGTGGGGTGCA
>CALKMX010000036.1 GCA_938091675.1 uncultured Opitutales bacterium | reverse complement strand
ATGGCTGGTAGAACCGGGGCTTCATTTGCCGCAGAATTAGGTTCAATGAAATTACGCGAAGAGATTGATTCCCTGCGGACCTTTGGCATACCTGCGATGGAATTTCTGGTTCTACCGCGAACCCTTGCCTTATTTATAATGACCCCTTTGCTTACTCTCTATGCAGATGTAGTCGGAATTCTTGGTGGCTTGACTGTTGGTACCCAGGTAATGGACTTTTCTTCTCTTCATTATTTTGAGCAGACTCAATCTGCTTTGACAAATATGTGGGAAGTTTATTCCGGATTAATCAAGAGCCTGGCTTTTGGGTTAATTATTGGTTTGGTTGGTTGCTACAAGGGGATGTTTACCGGAAATAACTCTGCTGCTCTTGGTAAATCAGTCACCTCTGCAGTGGTTGTTTCGATAACCTTGATCGTTATCTGTGATGCAATGTTTGAAATCTTTTTCAGCATGGTCGGTTACCGATGATCAATGATAGAGAAAATTCTTTTATAGTTGAGGCTAAAGACCTCAAGCTTTGCTACGGTGAGGTGACGGTTCTCAAAGATATATCTTTCCAGGTGGAAACCGGGAGTTGCATGGTAATAATGGGAGCCAGTGGTTGTGGCAAAAGTACACTTCTCAAATGCATGACAGGCTTACTCAAGCCTGCTGCAGGCAATGTGATATTCAGCAATGGTGATCTTTGGGGAAATCGAGACCTGCCCAACGAAGAAGTGCTTTCAAACTTCGGCGTCCTTTTCCAAGCCGGTGCACTTTGGAGTTCAATGAACCTGCTTGAAAATGTGTCTCTTCCGTTACAAACATTTTCTCAATTAGGAAAGGATGAAATTGAGCAACTGGCTGCTTACAAACTGAGCCTTGTCGGGCTATCTGGATGTGAGTATTTATATCCTCCAGAATTAAGTGGAGGGATGCAAAAAAGAGCCGGTCTCGCCAGGGCTTTGTCCATGGATCCACCTATTCTTTTTTTGGATGAGCCATCCGCCGGACTGGACCCTATTAATTCCATGCAGTTAGATGAACTAATTGTTGAACTCAAGAAATCCCTGGGAATTACTTTTGTGGTCGTGACTCATGAACTGGATAGTATTTTTGAGATTGCAGACGATGCTATTTTCCTGAGCAATGTCTCTAAATCCCTTTTGGATCATGGTAAGCCTGTTGAAATGAAATCTTCGAGTAAGCATGCTGAAATTAGGGGTTTTCTCTCCCGTACAGGTCAGGGGAAGGCAATTTGACTTGGCTGAGTCTATAGTTGCGAAATACCAAGTTTTAAAGATAAGATTCGAATTTAATGAAGAATGGAGCAAACAGTACTCTAGTAGGAGCTTTTACTCTTGGCGGAGCCATGATATTTTTGGGTTTTCTTTTTTTTACGGGAGGCCTTTCGAGTTGGCGTCAAAATAATGAGAGGTTTGTGGTCGTTTTTAACGAGAATGTATTTGGTTTAAACGAAGGTGGGAAAGTGACATTTAATGGCGTCAAAATTGGTAGGGTTGAAAGGTTTTTTATTGGGGACGCACTGGAGGAAGGACCGATTCCCGTAATGATTGAAATTAATCGGAAACTTGTGGACAGGCACAGAGTGACCGTTGGAAACGAAGTCTTTGATGAGGATGGATCCTTCAAAACTGAAGTCCTTCCTTCTTTAGTCGGGCAATTAGTTCAGGAAAGTTTTGTGACGGGCATCCTCTATGTAAACCTAAGTACTGATTTTGAGCATTCTGAAAACAATCAAACACTCCATCATTTACACGGATATCCAGTAATTCGAAGCAAGGGGTCTATTTTTGCTGAACTTAGTGAAAGTATAAATTTAGAAAAATTGAGCAAACAGGTGAGCGAATTTTTGGAGAGTGCAACTTTGCAACTTAACAATTTGCATACCGATGAGTTGAGAGAGTCATTTTTAAATTTATCTAAAAACACGAGTACATTCCTGAATGATTTTTCAGATAAATTTCTCCCCTTAGCGAAGAATTTAGGAGTAACATCCGAGCAGATTCGGGAAAGTTTTCAAAAACTTGATGTAGTAAACCAACGCATCCAGGATGCACTTGCTCCTGATTCAGATCTTCGCTTTGGTGCGGTCAATGCATTGCATGATCTTTCGGAGATGTCGAAGTCGTTAAAAAGTTTATCGGACTTGCTCGAAAGAAACCCACAGGCACTGATCAGAGGAAAAACAAATTTGGATGATTAAAATGAAAGCCTCTTTAATACTTATTGCCTTTGCCTCCTTTATTTTTACTGGATGCATTATGCCAGAGTCCAATCATGTGGAACCTGACTTTTATCTTCTGTCAGATGTACCGCACGATAATAACGCAAGCACATCTCCGCCAGAGTTCTCTTTTTATTTAAGAGAGATTGAGTTGCCCCGCTATTTAAAGGATCCGCGTATGGTGTTTAGGCCCACTCCGCATACTATTGAATTTAGGGAGAGTAAAAGATGGGGCGAACCGCTAGAGGATGGAATCGCTCGGGTCATTTCATTGAACTTTCAAAATCAAGTGCCCTCTTCTCAGTTTTCCATCTTTCCAAATCGGAGAAAAGATGCTCTTAAATGGGACTTATCGATATCTTTCTCATCTTTTGAGGTCATAAATGATGTTATCGTGATTGATTCAAAGTGGTCAGCCAAAGACAAGTCAGGTCTCTTTGTTTCCGGTACTTATTCTGCAAGTTTACCACTTGATCGTAAGGGTGGT
>CALKMX010000035.1 GCA_938091675.1 uncultured Opitutales bacterium | reverse complement strand
CTGGCCCCGCCCAGCCCGTCACGGCCCGTGCCTGGACCGACATAATACACAGGATTGCCAACTCCTGTGGCTGCACCTTTCTGAATTTCTTCATGCCGTAAAATTCCGGCACACAGGGCATTGACCAGAGGGTTTCCCTCGTAACAGTCATCAAAATAAACATCCCCACCCATATTGGGAATACCCAGGCAATTTCCGTAGTGGGAAATCCCGCTGACCACTCCACGAAATAATCTTTTTACCTGGCTGGACTCCAGCGAACCAAACCGTAAGGAATTTGTTAGCAGGACCGGGCGTGCACCCATGGTGAAAATATCGCGGACAATTCCGCCCACCCCGGTGGCCGCTCCCTCAAAAGGTTCAATCGCACTGGGATGATTGTGGGACTCGATCTTAAAGGCAACTCCCCAGCCTTCTCCCACATCGATAACCCCCGCGTTTTCCTCGCCCGCCTTCACCAATACCTGTCCGATTGCATTTTTGTCCTGTTTCTCAGTGGGGAACAATTTTAGCAATTTCCGGGTATTTTTGTAGGCACAGTGCTCAGACCACATCACCGAAAAAATGCCCAACTCGGTAAGGTTGGGGGTACGGCCGAGAATTTTCAGGATTTGCTCATACTCCTCTGGAAGGAGACCGTGCTGGGCGATTAATTCCTTGGTAATCTCGACATTCAGACAAGGGTCGGGATTGGGAGGCAGGGGTGCGGTGGATGTTTCCATGACTTAGGCAGTAATTTCGACTGGGGAAGATTGGAGAAGGGGTTGTAAAAAGGCCTGCAAAATGGGCAATCCGTCCAGGCAGGGATGATGGCTTTCAACCGCCCGTTCCGGATGGGGCATCATGCCGTATACATTGCCTGCCAGGTTGCGAATGCCAGCAATATCATGGATGGAACCATTGGGGTTGGGCTGGTAGCGCAAAAGCACCTGGTTGTTGGCTTCCAAGCCAGCGAGCACATCTTCGTCCGCCCGGTAATTTCCTTCGCCATGAGCGATGGGTAAGGAAAGTTGGTTCCCCAGAGTCTCTGTATTGAACCGGTCGTTGGAATTTTCGACCTTGAGGGGTTGGTTGAGGCAACGGAACTCCATACAGTCATTCCTGACCAATGCCCCAGGGAGCAGACCTGACTCGCAGAGAATTTGAAACCCGTTGCATATGCCAAGCACCTGACCTCCCTGCCCGGCAAAATTTTTCAAATCTGTCATAATGGGCGAGAACCGGGCAATGGCCCCGCACCTTAAATAATCCCCAAAGGAAAATCCTCCCGGTACGATTACCGCTTCCACGCCATCGGGCAATGCATCTTTGTGCCAGACCCGCCCGGCCGGCAGACCAATCACATCCTGCACTGAGTGTTCGGCATCCCAATCACAATTGGAACCCGGAAATTGAATAATTGCTACCTTCACGATATTTTTTCCTCCTTGGATGGTTCGTCCTCAAATACTTCTTCGACCACCGGATTGGTAAGTATGCCAATGCCTTCGATCTCCACGCTCACTTCGTCCCCGGGCACAAGAAACCTTCTTGGATCCCGGGCTTCCCCTACCCCGCTTGGAGTGCCCGTAAGAATCAAAGTTCCGGGCAATAAGGTGGTGCTTCCACTAAGAAAGGAAATGAGGGTGGGAATGTTAAAAATCATATCCGAAGTGGAAGACTCCTGCATAATGTCCTGGTTTACAAAAGTGCGCAGGGTAAGGTTTGATGGGTCGGGCACTTCATCCATGGTAACCAGGCATGGACCGACTGGACAAAAAGTGTCAAAACTCTTGCCCCGGCAAAACTGGCCTCCCCCTTTTTCTTTTTGCCAATCCCTCGCGCTCACATCATTGGCTGCGACATATCCAAGAACATAGGAAAGGGCTTCGACGGGCGAAACATTTTTGCAGGGTCTGCCAATGACCACGCCAAGCTCACCCTCGTAATCCACTTTATCGCTCCTTAAAAAACGCGGAAGCACAATGGGATCCCCCGGATTTTGCACGGAAGTAGGGGCCTTCATAAAGACGACTGGATGTTTGGGGATGGTTGCCCCGGCCTCTTCCGCATGCTTTCGGTAATTATACCCGACTGCATAGATGCATCGGAAATCAATCGGGGTGAGCAACTGAAAGGGCGTAATGGCCTGGTCGGTGGCTTCGAATGAGCCATCCGGTTTTTGAACGATCAGGAAAGTACGGCCCTCCTCATCGAACCGACCAAACCCCATATTGCCGGCTTGGTCGAGATGACGGAAGATCTTCACTCGGGAGCAATCTCGTATCGATAGTCTTCGATTACCGGATTACTGAGCAATCCATCGCACAAGCGATCGATCTCATCCCGAATTTCCGGAGTGTCCGCTCCTTCCATTTGAAAGGTCACGGTCTTGCCGACCCGCACCCCCTCGATGGAATGGTGGCCCAAGCTTTTAATCGCTTGCTCGACTGCCGCGCCCTGGGGATCCAAAACTGTTGTTTTGGGGGAAACAAATACCGTTACCTTCACGCCTTATTCTAAAGACATCGAATGGGGCATCCTTACAACCCTTAGTTGCGCACGTGAGAAAATTATTTGCATTTTTGGGAGTATGATAGGGAGAAAAACTAGGATTTGCTTACCACTGGATGAAAACAGGAAACCTCACGGTTATCCACCTTTGAGGTTTCCGGATCCTGCAGGCATTGGCTTGAACGGTTGGGGCAACGGGTCTGAAAGGCACAGCCCTGGGGCAAATTGGAAAAAGACGGCACTTCGCCCTCCAAAATAACGGGAGGACGGGTACGGTCCAGGGTGGGGACCGACTGCACAAGGGCACGGGTGTATGGATGCATCGGGCCAGACAAAACCTCTGCGGTCTTTCCAGACTCAACAATCTTGCCCAGATACATGACATAGAGCCGGTCCGAAAGGGTTCGGACGAGGGAAAGGTCGTGAGCAATAAAAAGCAGGGCAAGTCCCAGCTTATTCCTTAATTCAAGCAGAAGCTCAACAATCTGTGCCTGTATCGAAACATCGAGGGAGGAAACAATTTCGTCGCAGATCATCAAGTCCGGCTTCATCCCGATTGCCCGGGCAATGGAAATTCTCTGACGCTGACCTCCGCTAAAAGAGTGAGGATACCTGTTGATACAGTCCGCAGACATTCCCACCTGTTGGAGAAGAAAGGCAAT
>CALKMX010000034.1 GCA_938091675.1 uncultured Opitutales bacterium | reverse complement strand
GCATTGAATACTGGATTAAAGCAGGTTCCATCACGCGAAACTGGTGGGAGAGTGATGCAGAACTTGACGGGGGTTGGCGGGAATCTTTCTGGTTTGGAACCTATTTACCCAATCTAAAGAATCAATGGGTGTACCACTTCCAGTTCGGATGGGTTTTTGCCCGACCTGATGGGCAGGCAGGTTTTTGGTTATGGATGCCCGAAGAAGAATGGCTTTGGACTAAAGCAGGCGTCTGGCCTTTCCTGTGGTCAAACACCTCGAGCGATTGGCTTTATCCCCTTTATTCCTCCGGAAAACGATACTTCTACGATTATTCAAAAGAGAGCCTTCGTTAAATGAAGAATCTGCTCCTTTTGAAGTTGTAGAGATTTACCAGCAGAGCTACTCCACCCCGAGTTCAGAAAGTTTGATTTCCTTGGCGTCCTTCCAAAGGTGTTCAAGTGCATAGTTTTCGCGCTGTTCTTTGGAAAATAGATGAACCACAAAATCAAGTGCGTCCAAAATGAGCCAGCCTCCGGGCTTAAACCGTTCACGGGATAGCGTGGCAACCGCATTTTCCTTAAGGGCTTTTTCGAGGGTGTCCCGAAGGGCTTTGAGATGGGGATCGGATGTGCCGGTGGCAATCACAAAGCAGTCGGTCAAGGGGGACTGGTCTCCAAAATATAGTAATTTTAAATCTTCGGCTTTCTTGTTCAGCAAAGAACTACAGGCAAGGGCAAGATTTTGTTTGAGTTCGGATTTGGAGGATGGAATGACAGGGCTCATGCAGAGGATTTTATTTTGTTGGGGAAAAGCTCTTGTTGATAAATATATCTGAGCACTTCAGGAGGTAATAAAGACTCAGGCAGGGAGTTACAACGAATATGCTCCCGAATGTGGGTGGAGGAAATATTAATTAATGAATTATCCATGAAGGTTGCCCGCAGGTTATCTATATCCGGTTTGCTAGGGCACTTGGCATGCCTGGCAAAGACGAGGAAGTGAACCAAGTCTGCAAGTGTTTGAACATTTTTCCATTCGGGAAGCCGCGAAAATTGGTCTGCCCCAAGAATTAGAAAAAGGTCGTGGTCGGGGAACTGGCTTTTTACCTCCTGCATGGTTTCTATGGTGTAGCGTGTTTCCCCATGGTTAATTTCAGCTGCATAGGCTTCCATGTTGGGCCGGGTCTGGCAGACTGCTTGCACCATGGCCAGACGGTCCTGAGGGGAGAAAAGAGCTGGGGCAGTGCGCAGCGGGGCATGGTGAGCCGGGCAGAAAAGTAACTTGTCCAGGCTGGCATGTTTAAGGGCGATTTCTGCAATCTTAAGATGTCCGAGATGGAGCGGGTCAAAGGTGCCGCCCAGAAAACCAAGTCTCGGATTACCAGAATTCGCAAGACTTCCCATTTAAGCCTCAGAAGGCACGCCCGGCAGACTTTTCAAACAGGGTAAACATTCTGCCTTTCCGGAAATAGGTTACCTGGCCGGATGAAGAGACAACCAGGGCGATTGAATTCGTGGCATAGGTGATCGCCGCGGCAGCAGCGTGCCTGGTGCCCAAGCCACCGGGGAGCATAATGCTGCTGTCCCCTTTTGCCTGGATTAAACTGCCGGCCGTTTCCACCACCCCATTCCCCCGGACGATGAAGGCACCATCAATGAGGGCAAGTTCCTTGATCGTTTCATCCATGAAGGGGTTGAGAATGTTCCGGTCTTCCTCCTCATACCCGTGAAAAGGATTAAGGATGAGTTGCTTGGATCGTTTGTACACTTCTTCATGATCCCCCAAAATAAACATCGCACCAATGGATTTACCTTCCCGGCCAGTCAGGGCAAGATCGGTGGCAATTCCAGTTAAACGCTCCAGGGCTTCTGCGGAAACTCCGGTTGGGAGCATATCCTCTTCATGCCCAATGACAGACTCGAATTCCTCATCCACATCGACCACCAGTACCGTATCGAGCTGGCCGCTTTGGGGAATGCCCCCAATACAGCATACCCGGTCTTTGAATCCAAAAATTTCACGGGTTAATCCAAGCAGGATAGCTGCCCTAAGTTGGGATAGCCTGGAATTGGAAAGTGCCCGCACCGCAAGGGCCGCATGGGCGCGGTGGTGGTCGACTTCGTGATCGGATACACCCTCGCCGGCCAGGACAACGCGAAAGCCGGGGAAAGTCATCCGGGGGGCCAGGGATGCGGGGAACACATCGGTAAATACCAAAATGGTCGAGCAATCTGCGGCTTTGGCAATTTTAGCCGCTTCATCGGTCAGTAATTTATTAAATTTGGTACGTCTGCGGGCAGGTCTTTCATCCGTTCCGGCAAAAGCATGGCGGACCACATTTTTGAATTCAGGCAGGTCACGGGCCATCCAGAGGTGATCCATGACCGCTTTGTCCTGAAAGGTGCGGGCAAGGGTGGCCAGGAAGGATAAGTAGTTCTTGGCATTTTCATTAGCCAGAAGCAGAAAGACATACCGTATCTCATCATAACTGCCCTGGCTGTCAAAGACCAGGCCGGTAGGGCAGCGTCCGATCGCGAGGGCGAAAGGTCTTTTCATTTTCACCCGGGCATGAGGCAGGGCAACGCCTTCGCCCAAGTAGCTGGTAATTGCCTGTTCCCTGCTGATCAATTCGTCCAGCACCTTCTTTCTCGAATGGGGGGAGGGAAGCAAGGTTTTGAAAGTTCCCAAAAGTTCAGAATATGCTACCCGTAAGTCCTGATTGCTTAGGTCAATTACTCGGCTGGCCGAAATGTAGCGGTCGATGCGCACGGCTTAAAGGGGGAGGAGGGAAGTACTCCCTAGTTTTATACTTCGAGAAAGCCTTACTTTTCCCACTCCAATGCCCCGCTCTTTAATTCGTAGATAAGCCCGACCACGAGCACAAAGGTGAAAAAAAGCATCGGTCCGAGCACAGGTACTCCGGCAAAGGAAAGCTCCCGGTGGGTGAGCACCCAAGGAATCAGGAACACTACATCGATATCAAAAAGGATAAAGAGCATCGCGGTCACATAGAATTTAACTGAATAACGGCTGGTGCCGCCCACTTCTGAAGCCAGTCCGCACTCGTAAGGAGAATCCTTGATTTTGCTTCTGGTCGCCCGTTGGCCAAAAAGATGACTGGCAGCCAAAATTCCAACCCCTATCCCAATCGCCAAGACGATTTGGATGAGAACAGGCAGAAAGTCAGATAAAATCATATAATTTTGATTAACTCTAACTTGCTCTTAGGCAAGAGAAAAGGTCTGTGAAGCTGGGTTGCGTTCGTGGTTGTCGGTGCTTGCCAACCGTAAGTCCGCCCGCTTAAGATTTTATTCATGACTAAAAAATTTACATTGCAAAAAGAAAAAGCTCAAAGGCATCGCCGTTCGGGTGGTTTTACCTTGGTGGAAATTTTAATCGTGCTGGCACTTATTGGAATTGTTGCCGGGTTGGCCATGTCCAACCTGGGAGAGATATTCGGAGGTGGTAAAGTCAAGGCGGCTCAGACTTGGGTGAATAGCACGGGCGAGGCTTATGTGAACAGCTACCTGGCTATGGTGGGAGATTATCCGAAAAGTCTTTCCGATCTTCGTACCCCGCCAAATGGAGTTCCCCCATTTGTCAAACGGGCATCTGATTTAAAGGATCCCTGGGGGAAGGATTATGTGTACCTATATCCGGGTGCCCGAAATACCGGCAGTTTTGATTTATCGACCACTGCACCGGATGGAACTGTTCTAGGAAACTGGGACTCTGCTTCCGGGAATTGATTTGATCAAAAAGGCAGAGGTGCGAAGCATCGGTGGGTTTTCCCTCGTAGAAGTTCTGTTAGTTCTTGCACTCGTCGGAGTTTTAGCGGCCTTGGTTGCGGGAAATGTAGGAGCATTTATTACCGGATCGAAGTATGAACCTCCCAGCCGGGTCCTTAAAAAAGCTATTCTAGATGCGATTTATGAAGCATCCGAAAGTAAGAACCCAACCTTTCTTTCCTATGACGATGAAAAGGCATCTTTTCATGTAACAGATTCGGGTGGAGTCGAGTTAAGCTCACATCCGGTTTATCAAGGAGAGTGGAAGGAAGAATACGAAGCACCCGAAATTATCTTCCAGGCGATCGGCCCGGAATCTGGATCAGATGGTGGCTCAACCATGTACGACGATGATCAGCTTGAGTTGCGACGAATACCATTTCACTATGGCAGCAGTGTTCCTTTTTTGACCCAAATTCAATTTCGTGGAGAAAGGCAAGAGCTCCAGTTTGATCCATTTTCAGGCTTCGTCTTAAAGGGTAGCAGTGAATAAAGTCCGATATTTTTCAACTCTCCAATCCCTTCGAGGCTTTATGTTGATCGAGGTTTTAATTGCCTTGGCTCTTTTTGCATTGTCCGCGGTCATTCTGGTTGATGGTGCGTTTATTGCATCCAGGGTGGCCAGAGAGATGAAGGACACCCGGGAGCTTGAACAGGACCTCTTGTGGGTAAGGAGTGAGGTCTTAAAAATTGCGGATTATGAAAAGTTTTCCGAAGGAGGCGAACTGGAGGCGCTCTCCATGGGAGGAGTCGGATGGGAAGCAACGGTCGAGATGACCGAAGTGCTCGATCTATACAAAGTTGT